>CAHJWV010000077.1 GCA_903643055.1 Burkholderiales bacterium
AACGGGGTGACTTACCAGCACGACCGTGTTAATCGCAAGATGACGATGACCACCGCCGAAGGCGTGGTCACGGTGACTGAATTCACCCGCTTCGGGCAGGTCGTCAAGGTGACGGACGGCAGCACCGCGACCAGCACCACCCCCACCAGCACCACGTACACCTACGACCACGACGGCAACCTGCTGACGACCACCGATGCGCTGGGCAACGTCAGCCGCAACAGCTATGACACAGTCAGCAACCTGGTGACCGAGACCGTGGGCCTGAAGGCGAACCCGCCTGGTGTGGCGGTCGATGACGGCAGCAGCTCGATCACCAAGTACACCTACGACGCGGCCAACCGCGTGTTGACGAAGACCGACGATGCGGTGGGCAGCGGGCAGAACCTGCAGACCCGTTATGAATACGACGGGCGCAGCCGCGCGGTCAAGGTCACCGACGCTGGCGGCACCGTGACCCGCTACCACTTCGATGCCACCGGCCAGCTCAAAGACACGGTCGTCGACGACAGCCCGACCGGCCTCAAGCTCAAGACCTCCTTCACCTACGATGCCCAGGGGCACAACCTCACGGTGATCGAAGGTGACGGCACGCCCGAGGCCAAGACCTCCGAATACCGTTATGACGTGCTGGGCCGCCGGACCCATGAAATCGTCGACCCGGCGGGGCTGAAGCTTGCGACCGAATACCAATACGACGCCTCCGGCAACGTGGTTCTGAGGCTGGACGGTCTGAACCAGGCGACGCGCTACGTCTATGACGCTTCGGGCCGCCTGAAATACACGATCGACGCGACGATGGGCGTGGCCCGGCGCGCCTACGACGCCGAGGGTCGATTGACCAGCACGCGAGCCTATGCTAAGCCGCTGGCGGCCCCGGCCATCGCGCTGGCCCCTGCGGCGCTCAGCGACGCGCAAATCGAAACCAGCGTTTCCGCGCTGGAAAGCGGCGCTGACGAGCTCACGCAATATGCCTACGACAAGGATGGCCGCCAGACCCACGTGATCGACGCCGAAGGCGGCGTCACGCAGAGCCGGTACGACAAGTCTGGTCGCGTGGTCGAGACCCTTCGCTACGCGACGCCCAGCCGCGGCACCTGGACTGCCAGCTCGGTGCCCACCGTGGACAGCGCGCGCGACCAAAGCACGCGCTTCGTCTACGACGCGGCAGGCCGGGTGCGCTTCACGATCGACCCGTTGAACTTCGTGACCTCGCAGGCCTATGACCGGCAAGGGCGAGTGACCACCACACGGCGCTATGCCAACGCCATCGCGCGCCCCGCCACCGTCAGCGAAGCCAGCGTCACGGCGGCCATCCAGGCCGACGCCAACGCAGACCGCACCGAATACAACGTGTATGACAGTGCCGGCCGGCTGCGCCACCAGGTGGACGCCGCGGGCTACGTGACGACGCGCAACTACGACGCGCGGGGCCAGGTCAAGAGCACTTTGCGCTCGACCCAGCCGATCAGCGTGACCGGCCTGCCCACGCTCGCGCAAGCGTCGGCTTATGCGAGCTTGAAGAGCTTCGACGGCAGCGCGGCCGGGGTGTCGGGCAATGCGCATGTGTATGACAACAACCGCATCAAGCTGGTCAACAAGCCGGTCGAGGGCGGAGGCTGGGCCGGCACGCGCAGCACCACGACCTTGCCGCTCGGTGGTACCGTCAAATTCGATGTCACCCCCAATGCAATTCAACCGGGGTTGCATGCCGGCGTTGATAGCGTTGCGCCGTCGCCGTATGGCCGGGTCGTTGCGTTGTTCAAAAGTGACGGCAACGTTTGGGCGCAGGTCTATGACGGCGACAAGGGCAGTGAATTCAAGCTCGGTGCCTACACGCCGGGCGTGACCTACCGCGTTGAAATCGGCACTGACGAGGCCGGCGGCGCGACCCTGTCGGTCTATGACCTGAGCAAGCCACGCGAAGCAGGTTACAGCTACAAGACCGAAGGCCCGCTGTCCTGGACCAGCTTCTCCACGGTGTTCTATACCGACCAGCATGCCGGCTTGGCCGGCGAAACCACGGCCACCGTCGACAACCTGGCCGAGCAGAGCGCGATTCAGCTGAGTCAAAACAGCTACGACGCGGCCGGCCGCCTGACGGCGTCGATCAACGCCGAAGGCACCGTCACGCGCTATGGCTATGACGGCGCCGGGCGCGTCACGAAGGTCACGCAGCAGCCGCCAGCTTCCAGTAGCGGCCAGCCCAACACCACCGAGCGTCGATACGACGCTGCCGGCCGCATGGTCCAGGAGACCCTCGCGGCCGGCACCGCCGAGGCGGCCACCACGCGCTACCAATACGACGCCAATGGCCGGGTCAAAACACAGATCGACCCGCGCGGCGTGGCACTGGCCGAGAGCGACAGCGCGTGGGCCATCAGCGAGCGCCAGGCCCAGGGCTTGGCCACCTCGGCGGCCAGCCTCTCGGCCGCCGGCAAGCAGGCATTGCTTGACAAATACAGCACCCGCTTCGGCTACGACGCCGTGGGGCGGCGGCGTACCGTGACCGACGCGCTGGGCACCGTGACCACCACCACCTACGACGCGCTGGGACGCGCGGTGGCCGAGGCAGTGCAGTCCGGCAGCGGGGGCGACGCCTTCGTGAGCTACCGCTACCACGACAAGCTCGATCGGGTCGTGCAGCAGGTCGATGCCGAGCGCTACCTCAGCGGCAACACCTTCGATGCCTTCGGCAACCTAACCGACACCGTACGCTACGACCAGCGTGTGGCAGGCACCCTGGCTGCGCAGTCAGCAGCGCTTTCGGCAATCACCGTGGCCGCGGTCGCGCCAGCGGGCTCGGCGCCGTATGTGCTGCTCGCCGCATCGTTCGACGCTGCGAACCACAGCGAATTCAACCGCCGCAACGAACTGCTGTGGCAGCAAGATGCCGAGGGCTACCAGGAAGGCACTCTCGACGAGGCCGGCAAGCCGGTGGCGCTGGATGCCTTCGGGCAGCGCAAGTCGGTGCGCAACAAGCTCGGCGGCGTGGCCAGCTTTACCTACGACCGCCTGGGTCGGGTGATCACGGAAACCTTGCCGGTGACCGCGCTCGACGCCACCGGCAAAGCCGTCAAGGTCGTTAACAAAAACGTCTACGACAGCCGCGGCAACCGCACGCAGACGATCGAAGCGCTGGGCCTCAAAGAGCAGCGCACGACGCTGTATGCCTTCGATGCGATGAACCGCATCGTGCGCAAGACCGGCATGGCCTACACCACGGCCGACGGCAACACCGTGCAACCGGCCGATGCCTACCGCTACGACGCGTATGGCAACACCATCGAGCAGATCACTGGCGGCCAGCTCGTCCACAACATGTTGGTCGGCGGCAAACGCTCGGTGGCCTACTACGACGCCCGCCAGCAAAAGACCGTGGAAGTGTCGGCCGATGGCGTGCAGTCGCGCTACGCCTATGACGCGGCGGGCAACCTGGTCATCCAGCGCATCCTGGCCACGCCGCTGAGTGCCGCACCGTCGGTGCTGCAAGTGCCCATCGACACCCGTAGCGCCGACGACCGGGCACTGAGCTACCGCTACGACGCGCTGGGGCGCAAGACCCAGACGCGCCTGGACGGCGTGATCAGCTGGAGCGCCGGCACCCAGGCACCGCTGACCGAGACCGCCAGCCGCCAGCTGCCCAGCCAAGCCTCCGGCCCCGAAACCATTGCGATTGAAACCCTGGTTTACGACGCCTGGGGCCGCCTCGTCCAAAGAAAGGACGCCAACGGCAACACCAGCGTCACCCGCTACGACGCGATCGGGCGCAAGCTGCTGACGGTCGATGCCGACAACGCGGTGGTGGCGTGGGATTACGGCCATGCGCAAAGCGTGGCGACCCGGGAGGTGCGCTATGCCGGGCGCCTGGCAACGGCGCCGAGTGCGCAGCAGACCACGGCGGCGCTGCGCGCGGCGGCGCAGGCCAGCAGTGCGGCGGTGTGGGCGCAGGTGGGTGGAGAAGCCAGCCGCGTGCTCGACTTCGGGCTGGACCGCCTGGGCCGCGTGGTGTCGCAAAGCGTGGCGAGCGTGCAGTCCGAATACATCGCAGCCGATGGCACGCGCACGAGCCGCAGCAGCACGGCCATCACCGGATATCAATACGACGGCCTGGGCCACGTCACCCAGATCACGCAGCGCGCAGCCGAGCGGGCTGACGGCAGCAGCGTGCTGGAGCTCACCGACATCGCCTACGACAAGCTCGGCCGCGAGACCTCGCGCCAGGCACCGGGCTTCACCGACTTCGAAGGCGTGAATGTGCGCCCGCGCAACGACACCGACTACGACGCGGTGGGCAACGTCGCGCGGCGCATCCAACGCGGCAAGAACGACAGCACCGAAGCCGATGACCGCATCACGCGCTACAGCTACGACGGCAACGGGCAGCTGCTCAGCGAGACCGATCCGGCGCTGGCCGTGACGCGGTATGCCTACGACGCCCGCGGCGACCTGGTGCGGCGCACGCTGGTGGACGTACACGACTCGCGCGGCAATGCCCGCTCGCTGGTGACACAGTACGAACGCGACGGCAGCGGGCGCATCACGCTCGAGCGCGACGTGGAAACCGGCAGCACGCAGATG
Organism: Burkholderiales bacterium; assembly: GCA_903643055.1. Next base: position 4,582 of record CAHJWV010000077.1, read on the forward strand.
ACCAGCTACAACGCCTTCGGCGAAGTGGCGAAGAAAGGCCGCAATGGCGACTGGCAGGAGTACGCCTACTACACGACCCTGGGCAAGGTCTGGAAGACCAACAGCGGCGACGGGGCCTACAAGATCTACCTGCAGGACAAGAACGGGAACAACACGCGCGAGATCCGTGCGGTGGGAGACCACAGCCTGGCTGCGCTCGACCTGATCAGCGCCAGCAACACCGCCACCACGCTGTCCACCGTCAGCATCTACGACAAGCGCAATCTGCTGGTCCAGACCTTCGAGCCCCAGATGGAGTTTCAGACCAGCGAAGAGAGCTTGAGCCAGTTGGTCACGGAGCAATGGGTGCCGCAATACGGACCCATCGGCATTGGAGACAGCGCGGGCGGCACCTATGAGCAGACCACCGTCTCGTCAGGCCCGCTGCTGACGGCGGTGCAGGCCGGCCAGGGCGACGTGGCCCGCATCGCCGAGGCGACGCCGCAAGTCTTGCAAAGCGGCGTGACGCTGGCGCCGCCCATCAGCCTCGCGATCACGGGCAACGACAAAGAAGCGCTGTTCTGGCCCGGCGTGGGCAACCTGAACGTCAACGGAACGACCTATCACCATGCCACCCCGGAAGCCACGCGAACTTCCCTCACGATCCCGTCCACGTGGCCTGCAGGCACCTACCGTGTCACTCAGACGAGCAGCCTGGGGAGCCCTGCCCAAACAACCAATCCGATCGTCACCATCGACGCTACCAAGGGAGCGACGGTCGAGATTGGCGCCGGGTTTGGCGGGGCGTATTCCTTCTCCATCGACATGCAGCATGCCGGCGACTGGATTCCGGTGGCCAAGGTCGAATACACCAAGACCACGCAGCGAGATTTTTCTGCAGGCTCATCCGGGTCGCAGGGTTGGACTCCCGGGTTCGGCACGTATAGCAACTCCCACACCATTTATGACCTGAGCAAGAAGATTTATCTCGATGCGGGTGCCTGGAGTGCTGCCAGCTTCGTGGTGATCGCCGACCCGGGGCAGCCCTCGGCCCAACGCCTGAATGCAACCCATGTGGCGGCAGACAGCAGCGGCAAATTGACCGCCATCGCTCTGCCCGATGGCCTGCTGAGCGGCCAGCACGTGGTGCGCGTGCTGGGGCTCGATGCGAATGGGCATGTGGTGTCTGGTCGCGACATCAACCTGAACTATGGCCCAAGCGGCCTGAGCCGAAGCCAGGCGGCCATCGCGTCGAATGCGCGAGGCGACTTCGCCTGGATCGAGCCGGGTGCATCGGGCAGCCAGTTGCTGCGCTTTGACATCGGCGCCGGAGCGGGCAGTGCAGGCCAGATCCATTACCGCGCCAAAGGCAGCGAACAGGAGTGGAAGGTCAAGGACTTCTCCGGCTCGACCATCGACGCTGCGTCGCTGAATGCCTTCGGCGGCGTCGAAGTGGAGTTCGCCCTCTCCGGGCCGCCCGATCGCTATGGCGTGCTCGCGTTCAATGGCGCTGCGGCGAGCGTGGGCCTGCTGAGGGACCTCACGCTGACGAACGAGGAGATCCAGCTGCGCCTGCCTCTGGGTGCGGACACCTGGGAGCTGAAGCTCAATGGCGTGGCGATCGCCACCCGGCTGGTTCTCTTGCCTGCTGAACAGCAATGGGTGTTGAAGGTGTCTGGAGACGAGATCCGCCAGGCGGTGCAGGCCACCCGATGGAGCCAGGGCACAGCCAACTGGAGCTACGTCGTCAAGAACGCCGCCGGCATCGAGATGCAAATGAACCAGGGCACGCTGGCGTGGCATCTGCCGGCCGACCTGACGTCGGCGTTGGGGCGCAGCCTGGAGTTCCAGGCCGATGGCCAGCCGCACTACGTTCCCGAAGCCTTCCTGCGGATGGGAGGGCAGGAAGGCAACATCACGCTGGGCGGAACGGGCGTGGTGCTGGACACCACTCAACCCGACGCCAGACTGCGTAAAGGCAGCGATCAGACGGGCGCCTACGTGGCGGTCAACCTGAGAGATTTCCTACCGGCGTGGCCGAGCGGCGAGCGGGTGCAGGTGAACCTGCGCTTTGATGGATCGACGGAGAAAGGCCTGAGCGCGACGGTGCCGTATTGGGTGTACGCGAGCGGGAAGGTGGAATTTGCAAGCGATGCCAAAGTCACGCAGCCGGTGACCCACAGCCCGATCGTGAGCTGGCTGATCCCTGGGGCGACGAAGATCAGCGAATTCAAGGTCGATGGCCACGTGATCGGCAGCCCGACAAAGCTGGACACGGGGGTGTTCAGCTGGGACACGAGCGGGTATGCGGTGGGCAAGTCGCTGACCTACGAATACACGGCGCAGGATGCGAGCGGGCGCACGGTCAGCAAAGGCCGAGGCACGATCACGCTGGCCGAAGACGGGACGGTCAAAGAGCACGTGTCGACGCCGGACTACCTGGACATGGCCTACAGCTTTGCGCCGCCAGCGGGCACCTCGCGCCTGACAGTGACGATGACGGGGCCAAAGGGCGTCTTTGCGCAAACGCTGACCAGCGAGACCGGCTTCAGCTTTAACCTCTCCCCGGAGATGCGCCCGGCCGCAGGCGAAGACGCCTATACGGTGCAACTGAGCGGCCTGAATGAAAGCACCGGCGAACTGACGATCGAAGGCCACACGATGCTGAGGATCGATTCGAGCGGCCATACCCGCAGCGATGCGCCGACGATCACGAGAAGGCCGGTGCCGGTGCACTTCCAGATCAGCGGGCGCGAGATCGGGCGAGCCCAGCTCAAGCTGACCGACCTGACGAGCGGTGCGGTGGTGGCGATGGTAGACCTGCAGAACCTGCGCTGGGTGGTGCCGCCACTTGCGGCCGATGGCGCGCCAACGAGAAAGGGCTATACCGACCTGACCTGGGATGCATCGAGCATTGATTTGCCACCCGGCACCTACGCCTACCAGGTCAGCGCGCTGGACGCAGAAGGGCAAGTGCTGCGCGACGAACGCAACCAGCCGCT
>CAHJWV010000078.1 GCA_903643055.1 Burkholderiales bacterium
CGCGGTCAGAGGGAGCGCGAGGGTGGTGGCGATGTGGATGCCGCGCCGCGTGGTGTCAACGCTTGCCGGGTTTGATTTCGCTGTGCTCGGCCACGCACGATCAGGAGATCGCATGAGCCTGCAAGACATCGCCGTCGTCGCTTTCGACGGCATCAGCCCGTTCCATCTGTCGGTGCCTTGCCAGGTGTTCGGCCCGGAGCAGCCCGACCCGCGTGACCCGCGCTTTCGCGTGCGGGTGTGTGCCGAAGAGCGCGGGCCTCTGCGCACCACGGCAGGCTTCACGATCGAAGCGACCCACAGCCTGCGCGCGCTGGCCTCGGCCGACACCATCATCGTGCCGTCGTGGCGCAATCCGCAGCAGCCGGCGCCGGCCGCGTTGCAAGCTGCCTTGCAGCGGGCGCACCGCCGCGGCGCGCGCATCGTCGGCCTGTGCCTCGGTGCCTTCGTGCTCGCCGATGCCGGCTTGCTGGATGGCCGCCGCGCCACCACGCACTGGCAGCTCGGGCCGCTGTTTGCGCAGCGCTTTCCGCAGGTCCACCTGCAGCCCGACGTGCTCTATGTCGACGACGGCGGCGTGCTGACCTCGGCCGGCACGGCAGCCGGCATTGATTGCTGCCTGCACCTGATGCGTGTCGAGCATGGCGCCGAGGTGGCGATGCGTGCGGCGCGGCGCATGGTCGTCGCGCCGCACCGTGAAGGCGGGCAGGCGCAGTACATCGAGCAGCCGTTGGCCACGCGTGCGGCCGATCAGCGCCTCTCGGGCTTGCTGCAATGGGCCTTGCAACGGCTCGATCAAGCCCACACGCTGGACTCGCTCGCCGACCGTGCGGCGATGAGCCGGCGCAGCTTCACTCGGCACTTCCGCGAGGCCACCGGCGTGACGGTCGGGCGCTGGCTGCTGGCGCAGCGGCTGGCCTTGGCGCAGCGCCTGCTCGAGACCTCGGGGCATTCGATCGAATCCGTGGCCGGCGCGGCTGGCCTGGGCTCGGCGATGTCGTTGCGACAGCACTTCGGCGTGGCCTTCGGGCTGTCGCCATCGGCCTATCGCAAGACCTTTCGTGGCCGCGGATCGGCGGCGTTATGAGCCTTCTAAACCGTGGGAGTTAGCGTGGAGACCGCGTGGGAGACAATCAGCGGCGAGGCAGGCCGCCCGGGCCTGCCGGACCCATTGATTCTTTCAGGACCTTACTGCCATGGCCGACCTTCACGCCGAATTTGAACAAGCGCGCACCGATTCGAAGAGCCTGCCCGAGAAGCCGGACAACATGACTTTGCTGAAGCTGTATGCGCTTTACAAGCAGGGCAGCAGCGGTGACGTGAGCACCGAGCGCCCAGGTTTCACCGACATGGTGGAGCGCGCCAAGTGGGATGCCTGGAGTGCGCTCAAGGGCCAATCGAAAGAAGAATCGATGCAGGGCTACATCGACCTGATCGAATCGCTGAAATAAGCCCGCCTCACGCCGAAGGCGGTGCGCCTTTCAACAGCAAGGCGTCGAGGTTCTTCTCGATCTCGGCCTCGATGGTCTTGCTGAAGCCGCTGAGCAGGAAGCCGAGCTTGGCCGTCAGGTCGAACTGATCGGCCGTGACCAGCAGCTGGCCGTGAACGCCGGAGCGGGTGAACTCCAGCGTGCTGCTGTCCTTGCCTGCGATCCAGGTGCAGGTCATGTCGAACTTCGCTGCGGCGTCGTGGGCCCATTGGTCTGCCAGCACGCGCGCTTGGGCCAGGCCCAGTTGATGGCCTCGGTGGATGTGGATGTCGGGCATTCCTGAGCTTCCGGTCAAAGTGCCGCCAGTGCAGCGCGGCGTTCGGCTAAGGGAAGGGCGGCGAGGCGCCGCACCTCGGCATAGAAGCGTTCGAAGTCGCGGCCTTCGCGCTCGAACAGCGCTTCGAACTGCGGTACCAATTCGTTGTATGCGGCGAGCACGCCGAGCGAGGCATTGTTGGCCCGCTCGAACCAGCCGTCGTAGCCGTTGAAGCCTTGCCAGGGGCCAGCCTTCAGATCGGCGTAGTCGCTGCGCATCTGCTGCATGCAGGCGTCTTTCGCGGCACGCTTGCCATCGTCGCTCAGTGCCGCGTTGCGATAGATCGCATCGAGGTCGGCGCGGGCCTGCATCGTGATGTGTCGGAAGTCTTGGCGGCGGCGGTCGTACTGGGCGAAATCCGTGCGCGCATCTTCGTTGGCGTGTGCTGTCAGCCAACGCTGGCCGCCGATGCGCTCCACCGACACCGCGAATGATTCGTTGAAGGTCGTGTCTCCGGCTGCGTAAGCCACCTGATGCGCCAGCTCATGAAAGATCAGCCGAGCCAGCTCGCCTTCCGGCAAGCGGATGAAGGTGTTGAGCAAGGGGTCGCTGAAGTAGGCGCCGGGCATCTTGCCGAGCGTGGAGTAAGCGGGAATCGCCTGCACCGCGACCTCCCAATGCTCAGCGCGGAGCTCGGTGGCGAGCGCTTCGGCTGGCGCACGATCGAAGTAGCCACGGTAGCCCACGCAGCCGACGACCGGGAAGCACCAGGTCTTCAAGGCCAGGCCCAGCTCGGGTGCCGCGACCACATTCCAGACTGCGGCATTGCGCTGCAGATCGGCGTAGCGGCGATAGCTCGCGTTGTCGGGCAGCTTCAGCTCGCTGACGGCGTAATCGCGCATGCGCTGGCTCAGCATCAGCCGCTCGCGCACCGGCGCGGGCGTGGTGTCGTCGGCAATCCACTCCGGCACCGGCCGGGCCTTGTTCAACAAACCGAAATGGCCGGTCATCGCCTGCGAGTAGTAGCCCACGCTGCTGCACCCGCTGGTCAGGCATACGGTGGCGGTGGCCAGCGCGGCGAGGCCGAAGAAGCTGGCGATCGACATCAGCAGCCAGTGCCGGCGCTTCAAACCGCGCGCACGTCGACCAGGCAGTCGTAGAACGACGGCGCGTGGCCGAGGTCGGTCAGTTGCTGGTGCGTGACTTCATTGACGTTGGTGCCGGCCGCGCCGAGCTTGCGCCACCAGATGCCCAGGCCGTTGACGACGCCGCGCCGGGCGCGCGGGCTGATCGCCATCTTGCAGCGGTACTCGCCGCGGTCGTTGAACACGCGAACCACCTCGCCATCGTTCAGGCCACGCGGCAGGGCATCGTCGGGATGCATCTCCAGCAGCGGCTCGCCTTCGATGCTGCGCAGGCTTTTCACGTTGACGAAGGTGGAGTTGAGGAAGTTGCGGGCCGGTGGCGAGATCATCGCCAGCGGGTAGCGCTCGGCCAGATTCGGCGACGACTGCACCGACTCGTAGTTCGGCAGATGGTCGGGCACGCCGAACTCCGGCGAGTCGATCACGCAGCGGCCGCTGATGGTTGGGAAGCCGCCTTCGGAGAATGGCGCATCGGGCAGCGGCAGCTTCACCCAGCCGTGCTCGCGCAGGTCATCGAAGCTCACGTCGCGGCTGAACGCCACGCGGGCCATGTCTTCATCGCTGTCGAGAAAGCACGGCTCGGTGTAGCCCATGCCGGCGGCCAGTTCGCGAAAGATCTGCGTGTTGGGCTTGGCTTCACCGAGCGGCGCGATGGCCTGTTCGTTGATCAGCGCGTAGGTGTGCCCGTAGCTCGTGTGCACGTCCAGGTGCTCCAGCTGCGTGGTCGCTGGCAGCACGTAATCGGCGAGGTCGGCGGTGTCGGTCATGAAATGTTCGAGTACCACGGTGAACAGGTCGTCGCGCAGAAAGCCTTCCACGACCTTCTTCGACTCCGGCGCTACCGACACAGGGTTGCTGTTGTAGACGATCAGCGCTTCGATCTTCGGGCCGAAGCCGGCGGACGATCCGCGCAGCAGGTCGTCGCCGATCGTGCTCATGTTGATGGTGCGGGGCTTGCGCTCACCCAGCAGGTCAGGCCGGCTCAGTGCCTGATTGTCTTTCGGGAACCAGCCGGAGCTCGTCAGCAGCATGCCGCCGGCGCGGTGGCGCCATGCGCCGATCAGGCAGGGCAGGATCGCGATCAGCCGCACCGCGTTGCCGCCGCCGCGCACGCGTTGCATGCCGTAGTTGAGGCGGATGGCCGCCGGCTTCGTCGTCGCGTAGTCGCGGGCCAGGCCACGCACCTCGTCGGCCGTGATGCCGCAGACGCTGGCAGTGCGCTCGGGCGGCCAGGTCAGCGCGCGTTCGCGCAGCTTCGGCCAGCCCTCGGTGTGGTGCTCGATGTAGTCGTCATCGAGCCAGTTGTTGACGATCAGCTGATGCATCAGCCCGAGCGCAAGTGCGCCGTCGGTGCCGGGCATCAGCGCGATGTGCTGATGGCATTTGTCGGCGGTTTCGGTCTTGCGCGGATCGATGCAAATCAGCTTCGCACCCTGGCGCTTTGCGGCCTGGGCGATCGTCCAGAAATGCAGGTTGGCCGCAATCGAATTGCTGCCCCAGATAAGGATCAGCTTGCTTTCGGCGTAATGCTCCAGGTGCATGCCGACCTTGCCGCCATAGGTGGCACTGAGCGCGGCGGCGCCAGCGGATGAACAGATGGTGCGGTCGAGCAGTGAGGCCCCCAGCTGGTGGAAAAAACGGCCGGCCATGCTCTCGCCTTGCAGCAGGCCCATCGTGCCGGCATAGCTGTACGGCACGATCGCCTGCGGATCGCGTGCGGCAATGTTGGTTAATCGCGACACGATGTCAGCGATCGCTTCTTGCCAGCTTACCGCCACAAATGACCCGCTTCCCTTGCTACCAACGCGTTTGAGTGGATTCAGCACGCGCTCGGGGTGATAGCTACGCTCCGCGTATCGTGACACTTTGGTACAAAGTGCCCCCAGCGTGGTGGGATGATCCGCGTCGCCCTGGACACGCACGGCGCGCCCGTCTTCCACGGTGATGCGCATCGCACAGGTGTCGGGGCAATCGTGTGGGCAGGCTGCACGAACGGTGACGGTATTCATCCCGGAACTATTGCACACGAATGTTGTTTCCTCGTGCGCTCTTAAATCCTTATCATCGCCAAATTGGCAATCAGTATTTATACTGATTAGCTCCCCGCGCGTCTCAATTTTCGAGTCTTTTGGTTACCCACTCCTATGAAACGTCGTACCCTGATTCAATCGATTGCCGCCTCTGGCGCTGCGTTGGCACTGCCTGCATTTGCGCAAGTCGATCGGCGCATCGTGCTTGGCCAGTCGGCACCCTTCACCGGCCCGACGGCTCAACTGGGCATCCAGATGAACCACGGCGCCAAGGTTTATTTTGACTCGGTCAATGCAGCCGGCGGCGTCAATGGCCATACCTTGGAACTGCGCACGCTGGACGACGGCTACGAGCCGGAGCGTTGCAAAGCCAACACGGATCGCTTCATCAAGGAGAACGTTTTCGCCTTGTTCGGCTATGTCGGCACACCGACATGCCTGGCGGCCATGCCGCTGGTCAACGAAAACAAGATGACTTTCTTCGGCCCGTTCACCGGCGCCGAGTCGCTGCGTGACCCCTTTGCACGCCATGTGTTCCACATCCGCGCGTCCTATTACGACGAGACTGCGCTGATCGTCAAGCAGCTCACCTCGCTCAATCTGAACAAGATCGCGGTGTTCTATCAGAACGATGCGTATGGCAAGGCCGGCCTGGAAGGCGTGTCGCGTGCGTTGAAAGAAAAGAACCTGAACCCGGTGGCCACCGGCACGGTCGAGCGCAACACGATCAACGTGGCGCAGGCAGTGAAAGACATCGTCGCTTTGAAGCCTGACGCCGTCGTGCAAATCAGTGCCTACAAGTCGTCGGCGGCATTCATCCGCGAAGCCCGCAAGGCCGGCTACGGCGGCACCTTCTACAACGTGTCGTTCGTCGGGACCCAGGCGCTGGCCGATGAGTTGGGCCGTGAAGGCCGCGGCATCATGATCAGCCAGGTCATGCCGTTTCCGTTCTCGTCTGCCACGCCAATCTCGCGCGAGTATCTCGAAGCGGTGACCAAGGCCGGCGGTGATTCGACGCCGAACTACTCCAGCATGGAAGGTTATGTGGCCGCGAAGATCTTCACCGAAGGCCTGAAGCGCGCTGGCCGCAACCCGACGCGTGAAGCCTTCATCACCAACATGGAAGCCGTGCAGAACACCAGCTTGGGCGGTTTCAACGTCAACTTCGGGCCGCGTGACCACGTGGCTTCGAAGTTCGTCGACATCTCCATGTTGACCGAAGAAGGCAAAGTGCGCCGCTGATACCGGCCCTCTTTCCTGCTCGTGTGAGCCTCTCATTCGAGAGGCTTTTTCTTGGGCGCAGCGCCCCGGGGCTCACCCGGGAGGGCTTGCTCGACCCATCGATTCCGATCTCTGGAGACTGTCTTGAAGCGACGTCAATTCATTCGACTGGGCGCCGCTGCTGCGCCCAGCGGCCTGGCCTTGCCGGCGTGGGCCCAGGCGCCGAAGATTCTTCTCGGTCAATCGGCTGCCTTGACCGGTCCTGCAGGAGAACTCGGGCGGCGTTTCAAGGAAGGGGCTAACCTGGTCTTCGATCGCATCAATGCACGTGGCGGAGTGAATGGCCGGGTGATCGAGCTGCTCAGCATCGACGATGGCTACGAACCGGAGCGCTGTGCCGACAACACCCGCAAGCTGCTCGGCTCCGATGTTTTTTCGCTGTTTGGCTACGTCGGCACGCCGACCAGCCTGGCCGCGCTGCCGCTGGCATCGGCCGCAAACGTGCCTTTCTTTGCGCCGTTCAGTGGCGCCGAGGCTTTGCGCACGCCCTTCAATCGCCAGGTCTTTCATGTGCGGGCTTCTTACTTCGACGAGACGGCCGAGATCGTCAAACAGCTCATTGCGGTGAGCATGAAGCGCATCGCGGTGTTCTATCAAAACGACAGCTACGGCAAGTCAGGGCTCGAGGGCGTCACGCGGGCGCTGGCAGCGCATGGGCTCAAGCCGGTCGGGGTGGGTACGGTCGAGCGAAACACCGTCGATGTGGCCGGCGCGGTGAAGGCCATCATGGCCGAGCGGCCGGATGCCGTTGTGCAGATCAGCGCCTACAAGTCTTGTGCGGCGTTCGTGAGGGCGGCCGCAAGGTCGGGTTTGCCGGTGGCTTCTACAACGTGTCGTTCGTGGGTACGCAGGCCTTGATCAATGAACTCGGCGCAGATGCCCGCGGTGTGGTCGTGAGCCAGGTGATGCCGCTGCCCTTCAATGCAACCTCGCCGCTGGCGGGCGAGTATCTGGCCGCGGGCAAGTCGATGGGCGATGGGTTCGAACCGAACTACGGGGGAATTGAAGGTTATGTGGCGGCGCGCGCCTTCGTGGAAGGCTTGCGCCGTGCCGGCAACAACCCGACGCCGTCGCATCTGATTCAAGGCCCGGAGTCGATGAACGACTTCAACATCGGCGGCTTCTTTGTCGACTTCGGCCCGACCCAACATGCCGGCTCGAAGTTTGTCGACATGACCATCCTGACCGCCGAAGGCCGCGTTCGGCACTGAACGCCGGCGGCGTGTGCCGCGGTTGCTCAGATTGCGGCGGGTAAACTGATTCTTCACCGCCAGGCCGCTCTCGCCACGAGCGAAGCGGCTCTCCGAGGAGCCTTGCGCCATGCAGTTGATCGAATCCATCCTTGCCGACAGTGCCGCTGTCACCGCGATCCGACGTGACATTCACGCCCACCCCGAGCTGTGTTTTGAAGAAAAGCGCACCTCCGACCTGATCGCCCAGGCGCTCACCGACTGGGGCATTCCGATCCACCGCGGCCTGGGCACGACCGGCGTGGTCGGCATCGTCAAAGGCATGGGCGGTAACAGCGCCCGCGCCGTGGGCCTGCGGGCCGACATCGATGCGCTGCCGATGACCGAGCACAACACCTTCGCGCACGCGAGCCGCCACGCCGGGAAGATGCACGCCTGCGGCCACGATGGCCACACCGCAATGCTGCTCGCCGCGGCCAAGCACTTCTCGAAGCACCGTGATTTCGACGGCACGGTCTACCTCGTGTTCCAGCCGGCCGAAGAGGGCGGCGGCGGTGCGCGCGAGATGATCAAAGACGGTTTGTTCAAACTTTTCCCGATGGAGGCGATCTTCGGTGCGCACAACTGGCCGGGCATGAAGGTCGGGCAGTTCGCGCTGAAGAACGGGCCGTGCTTTGCATCGAGCAATGAATTCAAGATCGTGATCCGTGGCAAAGGCTCGCACGCCGCGATGCCGCACCTGGGCATCGACCCGGTGCCAATCGCCTGCCAGATGGTGCAGGGCTTCCAGACCATCATCACCCGCAACAAGCGGCCGATCGATCCGGGCGTGATCTCGGTGACGATGATCCATGCGGGCGAGGCGACCAACGTGGTGCCCGACAGCTGCGAGATCCAAGGCACCGTTCGCACCTTCACGCTGGAGCTGCTCGACCTGATCGAAGCGCGCATGAAGGAGATGGCCGAGCACACCGCGGCGGCTTTCGGAGCGGCCTGCGAGTTCGAGTTCCACCGCAACTACCCGCCCACGATCAACCACCTTGCCGAGACCGAGTTTGCGCGCGGCGTGATGACAGACGTGGTCGGTGCAGAGAACGTGCAGGAGTTCGAGCCGACGATGGGCGCCGAAGACTTCAGCTATTTCCTGCTCGAAAAGCCCGGCTGCTACTTCCTGATCGGCAATGGCGACGGCAGCCACCGCATCGGCGGGCACGGCTTGGGGCCGTGCATGCTGCACAACCCCAGCTACGACTTCAATGACGACCTGATCCCGCTGGGTGCCACGCTGTGGGTGCAGCTGGCGCAGAAGTGGCTGGCGCAGCCGCGCCGCTGATCGCTGCCTTGGGCGTATGAATAAGGCGCCTCATGTCGTGACATTGACATGAGCTGATGCTGAGAATGAGCGGTATGTCGAAGCCGATTTCTCCGGACGATGTACCGCCCCTGGCGGGTGACATCCATGCCTGTTTTTCTCAAACCTATGCGCAGGCGCGCGACCGCTTTCTCGCCGCTGCTGAACAGGCCGGCTTGTCGGTGCAAAGCCATGTGCACCCGCAGCGCGGGCGCGATGGCGAAGCCTTGGCGATGGATGTGGTGCTGGACGGTGCCATCGGTGCGCAACGCTTGCTGGTGCTCAGCAGCGCGTGCCACGGTGTGGAAGGTTTCTGCGGCTCGGGTGTTCAGATCGCGCTGCTGCGCGACCCCACCTGGCGCGACCGCGCCCGCGCGGCCAACGTGGCCGTGCTGTATCTCCACGCGTTGAACCCGCATGGTTTCTCATGGTGGCGGCGTGTCACGCACGAGAACGTCGACCTGAACCGCAACTTCCAGGATTTCACCCGGGCGCTGCCGGCCAATCCCGGCTATGACCAATTGGCCGACTTGCTGGTGCCGGCGTCATGGCCGCCACCGTGGCACGAGAAGCTGGTGCTGGCCGCATTCATCTGCCGTCATGGCTACGCGGCATTGAAGCAGGCGGTTTCGGCGGGCCAGTACACCCATCCGCAAGGCCTGTTCTATGGCGGCGACGCGCCGACCTGGAGCCAGATC
>CAHJWV010000079.1 GCA_903643055.1 Burkholderiales bacterium
CTGTGCCAGCCACGGCTTGCAAGTCGCTGGTTCCCAGCGGATAACGCAGTGCCTGCCCGGACAGTTGTTCATGTGGAAGGATCACAAAGCCGTTCAATCCACCGGCCGCAACGGCTTGAACCGCTTGTGGGTGAAGCAGGGCCAGGCGGGTCGCAAACATGGCCGAGGCGGAAAAGCCGGTCAACAGCAGCTTGTCTTGTGCAGCGACGCCTTGGCTTCGCAGCCTGCCGATGGCGTTGCGGCTCATCGCCAGCAATTGCAGGTCGAGCCGGCGAAGAAGGGCGTGTTCGGTCAGCAAGGTGGAGCGGCCCAGGCTGTGCGTGTACAGATCGGAATCTCGGGGAAAGATGGGCATCAGCAGCGGTAGCCGAAGCGCCTGCGCGACGCTGCCGCCCAGGCCATTTCTTGCCAATTCGCTGGCGGGCTGAATGTGCGGCTGCGACTGTGCAGAGATCGGGCCGGAGTTGTTGGTTTCGACGATCAAATAAGGCCGCAAGGTGCCGGACGGGCCCACTGGCATTTGCAGCAGATAAGGAAAGTTGAATCCTTCACTGGGACTCGCAGGAATCAAGCGCTGAGAGAGCTTGCCGTCAGGAACAACCCCATCGACCGATCCAAGCCCGCACAGCCGGTGGCCATGAAGGACGCGCTGAGGAGAATTTGTCGACGTTGCATGGCAAGGCGGTGAAAAGAGGCGGCTTTAGAGAAAGCGACTTTAAGAAGCTAATGTGATGAATGTGCGGTATATGAAAAATATCTGAACAGGTCTCGCCTCCAGTCATTGATCGGCATGACAGATCAGTTTGGTTCCTGTTGCGTCAGTCATGTCGGGAGGCAAGGCCCGCCTCGTTCAAGTCATGCGGGTGGCTACAGCGTGCTTTTGATTTTCGCCTTCTTCCTCAGGGACTTCAGCGTGCCACTCAGCGCGGTGGCAGTGTCAAAGGCGCAATGAAGTCATCCAGTGCGACGCCGCGTTGCGCGAGAAAGGCTTCGAGGGCGGGGGCGAGCCGGCCCAGTGTTTCTTCGACGGTGGCTTTGACGGTATCGACGATGACCTGTGTGCCGCGTTCGATCTCGATGTTCAGCCAATCGCCGGCCTGCTTTTGGCTGAACACCGTCATGCGCAGCGTTTCCGGGATCAGCCAGACCTCGAACCAGCCGGCCGTGCGGTCGGCTTCGGCGATCGTCAGGCTGGCACCGTTGATTGCGATGTAGCCCTTCGGAAAGATGTAGCGGCGAAACGCAGGCGGCACCTGAACGCGCAGCATGTGGTTGTGGGTGGAGGTGCGAACGGTATCGATCTGCGCGGCGAAGTCGATGTGGCCGGACAGCGGGTGGCCGCCGATCTCGGCGCCGTCTTTCGCGGCGCGTTCGGTGTTGACGCGGCTGCCGATCACATAGCGGCCCAAGGTCGTGACCGAGAGGCTTTGCAGGATCACATCGAAGCGGGCTTGTGTCGGTGAGACGATCTCGGTGACGGTCAGACACACGCCGTCGACCGAGACGCTGGCACCGAGGGTCAGGCCTTCGGTGAAGCCGGGCGGAAAGTCGATCGTGAAGCTGCGCAGGCCTTCGTTATCGGTGATCGCGCTGATCGTCGAGACGCCTTGGACAATGCCGGTGAACATGGTGGCTCCTGATGAGACGGTTGATGTGCGAACGGGTGAGCTGGCATCTTATCGATGCTGTTCAGAGGGCGCGGGAGCTGGCGTCGCTGCAGCGTTTCGATCTGGAAAGAGCGTGACGCTTGGAAAGGATGTGGACGTTTTTCAATCCTTGGCGACCCGGCGGGCGGCGGAACTCCAGCGCGCCGAACGGGCTCAGTTGCTTCAACTCGCTCGTCGCGTTCTGCCTGACAGCCCCGCTTTGATGCATTTGCTTTGGCTTGAGGCCCTTCTACCGGACCTGCACTGCGACCAAAAGGTGGGGTTCGAACGAAGCGCTATCGATCAGACTCAGGACGCAATGGGTCGGATCCGACTCAGGGGTATTCCCTTGAAGCGATCGCCTGTTCTCTGCGGTGATGCGGCTGCAAGGCCCGCCGTTGCTTGCTCATAGCATTCGGGTATTAATCGAGGCTGCTATATTGTATTTCTCGATATGAACCCAGGCTCATATTCTCGTCCCAATGGCTAACAACAAGAACGAGCCCACACCGGCTTACCGAGACAAACGAGGTACGCGCCTCGCCTCTGATCCGGAGTTCTTCGCAGGCCTGCGAAGCGAGCTGTGCTTGAGGTGGGTGTTGCCACGGGGCCCATGCCGGCTTTGAAGGCCCGGTGGCTTGCACCGGCGCTGAGGGCGGTTGCCCCACCGCATCTGTCAGAACAACAGGAAGACCCACAGGAGATATCGACCATGAGTGAAGCCCTGACGACGGCCGGCGTGCCGGGCAGTCTGTCCCCACCGCTGCGCAACCGCGTGGTGCCCATTGTTTGTTTTCTGATTGCGATGCTCGATGGCTACGACACGCTGATGCTGTCGTTCATTGCGCCACTGATCTCGGCCGAATGGCATCTTGAGCGCGGCGCGTTCGGCCCGATTTTCGCGGCCGGTTATGCCGGTGCGATGGTCGGCACGGTGTTGATCGGCATGGCTGCCGATCGCTTTGGCCGCAAGAACCTGCTGTTGCTGTCGATCCTGATCGGCGGCGTGTTCACGATCCTGTGCGCCTTCGCCAACGATCCGCAGCAACTGATGCTGTGGCGCTTTCTGGCCGGCATTGGCCTGGGCGGCGCGATCCCGGCGATCTCGGCGCTGACGGCAGAGCATTCATCGCCCGAGCGGCGCAGCGCAACGGTCACGCGCATGTTTCTTGGCTTTCCAGTGGGCGCGGTGGCGGGCGGGGCATTGACGGCGGCGGTGATGTCACACACCGGCTGGCGCGGCGTGTTCATCGGCGGCGGGGTGTTCTCGCTGCTGCTGCTGCCGATCGCCTTTACGCAGGTCAATGAATTGAAGGATGCCCATGGCGCGCGGGTGCGCCATCTGGCGAAGAAGCCGTTGACCGAGCTGGTGGCCGATGGCCGCGGCCTGGGCACCGCGTTGATCTGCCTGGCGGCGTTTTTGATCCTGCTGATGAGCTACTTCCTGATCAGCTGGACGCCGACGGTGCTGACGATGCATGGCATGTCGCCTGAGCGCGCGGCGGTGGCCGGTGTTGCGTTGAACCTCGGCGGCATTTTGGGCGCGCTGGCCCTGTCGAGCCTGCTGAGCGGGCGTAGCCCGTTCGTGCCGGTCGCGTTGTGCTTTGCGATCGGTGGCGTGCTGACGGCGTTCCTTGGCCAGAACGTATTGGGTGAAGCGATGCTGGCGCTGGCGGCGGTGTTCGTGGTGGGCGCCTTTGTGATCGGCGGACAGATGAATTTCCCGGCGCTCGGTGTTTATTTTTATCCCGAAGCGGTACGGGCCACCGGCGTCGGCCTGGCGATGGGCTTCGGCCGGCTGGGCTCGATCATCGGCCCGTTGATCGGCGGCTACCTGGTCTCGGCCCACTATGGCTGGAACCTGTTGTTCCTGCTCGCGGCGGTGCCGGCGCTGCTGGCTTCGATCGCGATGGCGGCGATGGTGATGCGCCGCATCAAGCCCTCCTCCGGGACGGGCGGCATGCACTGAGCGGCCTGTTGCTGCGTCAGTGACGCGGCGAACCGATTGCGAAGCAATCGGGCGGGCCGGTGTCGACTGGCGCGCTCTTTCTCTTGAATCGCGCCTTGGGTTGCTCACGGGTTTGCTTATTTGGCCGCTTCCCCGATGGTGGAATTTCGGCTTGTGATGGGCTGACCTCCATGGGTCGACGAGCAACAACGCGCAGGGCTCGGTCCGCTCAGCTGACTGTGTCACACCGACTGTGTCATGCCCACAGATCACGCCGCGATCAGGCCGCGATCAAGCCGGTCGGGCCGATGGCGCGGCGTCAGCTCAACCTCGCGGCAGCAGATGGCGCTCGCAGGCACCATCGTCGCAACGTTCGCAAACCCATTGCCAGCGCGGGTTGGCGGCGGCCTCGTGGGCCGCGGCCGGCGCCTTCAGCGTGTGTCGTACCGCTTGCAGCGCGGCATCGAGGCGCGCCGGGCCAGTGCCAGAGACCACGCAGTAGCCGACGCCCGAGCGCCGCAACGAGGCCCGCACCAGCGCCTGCACCGGCTCGCGCACCTGCGGGCCATCGCGCTGCAGGCCATCGGCCTGCCAGGGCAGGTCGAGCGCAGTCAGCAGGCTCAGACCGATGCGTTGTTGTGCGCGCTCGGCTTCGGCGTAGAGGCTCGCATCGCCGAACACGAAGTCACTGTAGACCGCGATCATCATCGCGCTGGTGTCGGCGATCACGAATTCATGCGCTTGCGCGGCCACTTCGATGCGCCGCGTCTGCTCGGCGGCAATCGCCACTTGTTCGTGTTGATGCGGTGTACGGCCATGCTGATCGCAAAACGCCCGCAGGTATTCGCTGACATGGCCCACCGAGCGGCCTTCGCCGCGCAGCGCTTCGGTCAGCTGGACCGCGAGCGTGGTCTTGCCGGTGCTCTCGGCGCCGAGCAGCGCGACGATCAGGCTCATGGCGCGTCAGTGGCGGGCGTCGCGACGGATGAAGCCAGTGTCAGCCGATGCCAGGCGCGCCAGCCGGCAGCCGCCATCGCGATGAAGATCAGGTACAGCAGCGCCGTCAGCCACAAGCCCTTGTAGACGAACAGCGCAACGCTGACGATGTTGACCACCACCCACACCGGCCAGTTCTCGACGTACTTGCGGCCCAGCAGCCATTGGCCGATCAGGCTGGCCGCGGTCGGGAAGGCGTCCCACCATGGCACGTTGGTGTCGGTATAGGTTTTCAGGAACAGGCCGGTCAGCGGCCAGCCGATCAGCAGCAATCCGAGTGCCACCCACCGGCCACGCCAGCCCAGCACGCGCACCTGCAGCGCCGAGCCGTCTGTAGTGTGGCCGCGCAGCCATTGCCACCAGCCCCAGGCGGCCAGCAGCGCGAAGACGATCTGCAGGCTGGCATCGCCATAGAGCTTGAAGTTCCAGAACAGCAGGAAATACAGCAGCGAACTGATGATTGCCAGCGGCCAGGCGGCGGCGTTGACACGGATGTTGAACACCACCATTGCAATCGCCAGCACGAAGGCGACGATCTCCAGCCAGGTGAAGGGCGACGCCCACAGCGTGAAGGCGGGGGCAAAGATCGGCTGCAAGGCCTGCAGCAGCGTGTCCATCAAACGCGGTCTGGAAGGTGGGGGTGAGCCGAAAGCATGAAGGCTGAAGTGGCCGTGGCCATTTCAGCGCTTGGGCGTCGACACCTGAACGTAGATCTCGTCGGGCTTGATCATGCCCAGCTCGTAGCGCGCCTTTTCTTCGACCATCTCCTGGCCTTCCTTCAGGTCGCTGACTTCGGCATCGAGCTGATCGTTGCGGGCGCGCGCCACCGCGTTGTCGTGCTTTTGCGCCCGCACCTTGGCTCGCAGATCCATCTCGCGCGGCACACCTCCGCGGCCGAACCAAAGTTCGACATGCACGAGGCCGATCAGGGCCAGCAGGGCGAGGGTGACGAGGCGCATGAAAGGTTCAGAAGACGGGTTTCATGATCAAGCGGACGCCGCAGAACCGGCCTGGCCGGGCCGCTGGCGCCGCCCCTGAACGGGAGAAGGCGCGCAGCGTCTCGGGGTAGACCTTATCGGGGTGGTCTTATCTCAAGTTGTAGAACGCGCCGCGGCCCGGATAGCTGGCCACGTCACCCAGGTCTTCTTCGATGCGCAGCAGCTGGTTGTACTTGGCCATGCGGTCCGAGCGGCTCAACGAACCGGTCTTGATCTGGCCGGCATTGGTGCCCACCGCGATGTCGGCGATCGTCGAGTCTTCGGTTTCGCCTGAGCGGTGGCTGATCACCGCGGTGTAGTTGGCGCGCTTGGCCATCTCGATCGCCGCGAAGGTTTCGGTCAGCGTGCCGATCTGGTTGATCTTGATCAGGATCGAGTTGGCGATGCCCTTTTCGATGCCTTCGCGCAAGATCTTGGTGTTGGTGACGAAGAGATCGTCGCCGACCAGTTGCACCTTCTTGCCCAGGCGTTCGCTCAGGTGCTTCCAGCCATCCCAGTCGCCTTCGTGCATGCCGTCTTCGATGCTGATGATCGGGTACTTGTCGACCCAGGTCGCAAGGATGTCGGTCCATTCCGGGGCCGACAGCGTCAGGCCTTCTGCGCTCAGCACGTACTTGCCGTCCTTGTAGAACTCGCTGGCCGCGCAGTCCAGGCCGAGGGCGATCTGCTCGCCTGCAACGTAGCCAGCCTTGTCGATCGCTTCCAGGATCAGCTGGATCGCCGCTTCATGGCTGGCCACGCTCGGAGCGAAGCCACCTTCGTCGGCGACGGCGGTGCTGATGCCCTTGTCGCCCAGGATCTTCTTCAGCGCGTGGAACACCTCGGCGCCATAACGCAGCGCTTCGCGGAAGCTCGGTGCGCCCACCGGAATGATCATCAGCTCTTGCAGGTCGAGGCTGTTGTTGGCGTGTGCGCCGCCGTTGATGACGTTCATCATCGGCACCGGCATCTGCATCGCGCCTGAACCGCCGAAGTAGCGGTACAGCGGCAGCCCCGACTCTTCAGCGGCAGCGCGCGCCACGGCCATCGAGACGGCCAGCGTCGCGTTCGCGCCCAGGCGGCCCTTGTTCTCGGTACCGTCGAGGTCGATCAGCGTGCGGTCCAGGAAGGCCTGCTCCGACGCATCGAGGCCGAGCACGGCTTCGCTGATCTCGGTGTTGATGTGTTCAACGGCCTTCAGCACGCCTTTGCCGAGATAGCGACCCTTGTCGCCATCACGCAGCTCGATGGCTTCGCGCGAACCGGTGGATGCGCCCGACGGCACGGCCGCACGGCCCATCGTGCCCGACTCCAGCAGCACGTCGCATTCGACGGTAGGGTTGCCGCGGCTGTCCAGAATCTCGCGACCGACGATGTCAACAATGGCACTCATTCAATGTCCTCTTGGCTTGTTCTAGAAAAGAGCTAACGCGACTGCGTGATCAAGCAACGCCCGATGCTCGGGTTTCCCGAGCAAAAGGGCGGCGCCCCTTGGGGGCAGGAGCGTTAGCGACTGGGGGGCTCATCAACAGGAAAAGTCGTTTTCGAGCAGCGGCTGCTGCTTGATCACGCGGTCCAGCGCCAGCATCTGCTCCAGCAGTGCGCGCATGTGCTTCAGCGGCACGGCATTCGGGCCGTCGCTCAACGCATTGTTCGGGTCGGGGTGGGTCTCCATGAAGACACCGGCCACGCCCACGGCGATCGCGGCACGCGCCAGCACCGGCACGAACTCGCGCTGGCCGCCCGAGCTCGTGCCCTGGCCGCCGGGCAACTGCACCGAGTGCGTGGCGTCGAAGACCACTGGCGAGCCGGTCTCGCGCATGATCGCCAGCGAGCGCATGTCGGAGACCAGGTTGTTGTAGCCGAAGCTTGCGCCGCGTTCGCAGGCGAGGAAGTTGTCTTCGTTCAGTCCCTTCGCCTTGGCAGCAGCGCGCGCCTTCGCGATGACATTCTTCATGTCGTGCGGCGCGAGAAACTGACCCTTCTTGATGTTGACCGGCTTGCCCGATTGCGCAACCGCGTGGATGAAGTCGGTCTGGCGGCACAGGAAGGCTGGTGTCTGCAGCACATCGACCACCGCAGCCACTGCAGGAATCTCGGCTTCGCTGTGCACATCGGTCAGGATCGGCACGTTCAGTTCGCGCTTCACCTTGGCCAGAATCTCCAGGCCCTTTTCCATGCCGGGGCCGCGGAAGGTCGTGCCCGACGAGCGGTTGGCCTTGTCGTAACTCGACTTGAAGATGAAGTTGATGCCCAGGCTGGAGGTGATTTCCTTCAGCGTGCCGGCCACGTCGAGCTGCAACTGCTCGGACTCCACGACACACGGCCCGGCGATCAGGAAGAAGGGCTGGTCGAGGCCCGCTTGGAATCCGCAAAGCTTCATGCCGCTGCCTTTGTAGGGTCGAGGGTGGGGCTGGCGTTCTGGGCGGCGCGCGCGGTCTGGTGCGCAAGCGCTGCTTCGATGTACGACTTGAAGAGCGGGTGGCCGCCCCACGGTGTCGACTTGAACTCGGGATGGAACTGCACGCCCATGAACCAGGGGTGGATGGTGCGTGGCAGCTCGACGATTTCGGTCAGCTTCTCGCGCTGCGTCAGGGCCGAGATCACGAGGCCGGCTTCGCGCAGCTGGTCGAGGTAATTGACGTTGGCTTCGTAGCGATGGCGATGGCGCTCGGTGACGACGTTGCCATAGATCTCATGGGCCAGCGTGCCCGGCATCACGTCGGAGCTTTGCGCGCCCAGGCGCATTGTGCCGCCGAGATCGGAGTTGGCGTTACGGGTTTGGATCGAACCGTCGGCGTCTTGCCATTCATCGATCAGCGCGATCACCGGGTCCGGTGTGTCGGGGTCGAACTCGGTGCTGTTGGCCTGCGCCAGGCCGGCCTTGTGGCGCGCGATCTCGATCGTGGCGACCTGCATGCCCAGGCAGATGCCGAGGTAAGGCAGCTTGTGCTCGCGGGCGAACTGGGCCGTCAGGATCTTGCCTTCGACCCCGCGCTTGCCAAAGCCGCCCGGCACCAGGATCGCGTCGAAGCGCGCGAGCTGGTCGACGTTGGCCAGCGACAGCGTTTCCGAGTCGACGTATTCGATGTTGACCTTGGCGTGGTTGGCAATGCCGGCGTGGCGCAGCGCTTCGTTCAGCGATTTGTACGAGTCCGACAGGTCGGTGTACTTGCCGCACATCGCGATGCTGACCTCGCGCTTCGGGTGCGCCACTTCTTCGACCAGGGCATCCCAGCGCTTCAGGTTGGCGGGCGGCGTGTTGATGCGCAGCTTGTCGCAGATCAGGCCATCGAGGCCTTGCTCATGCAGCATGCGCGGCACCTTGTAGATGGTGTCGGCATCCCAGACCGAGATCACGCCCCACTCGGGCACGTTGGTGAACAGCGAGATCTTCTCGCGCTCTTCATCGGGGATCGCGCGGTCGGCGCGGCACAGCAGTGCATCGGCCTGGATGCCGATCTCGCGCAGCTTTTGCACCGTGTGTTGCGTCGGCTTGGTCTTCAACTCGCCGGCCGCGGCAATCCACGGCACATACGTCAGGTGCACGAACGCGGTGTTGTTCGGGCCCATGCGCAAGCTCATCTGGCGCGCGGCTTCGAGGAAGGGCAGCGACTCGATGTCACCGACCGTGCCGCCGACTTCGACGATCGCCACCTCGACCGCCTGATCGGTGCCGAAGCCCGCGCCGCGCTTAACGAATTCCTGGATCTCGTTGGTCACGTGCGGAATCACCTGCACGGTCTTGCCGAGGTAGTCGCCCCGGCGCTCTTTTTCGAGCACGCTCTTGTAGATCTGGCCGGTGGTGAAGTTGTTGGCCTTCTTCATCCGCGTGGTGATGAAGCGCTCGTAGTGCCCGAGGTCGAGGTCGGTCTCGGCACCATCGTCGGTGACGAACACCTCGCCGTGCTGGAAGGGCGACATCGTGCCCGGATCGACGTTGAGGTAAGGGTCCAGCTTGATGAGGGTGACCTTGAGGCCACGCGATTCAAGGATCGCTGCAAGGGACGCCGCCGCGATGCCCTTGCCCAGCGAGGACACCACACCGCCGGTGACAAAGACGAACTTGGTCATTGCTTTCAGCACGTGCTTTTACAAGTGCTGTGGTGGTAAAGCATGATTATAGATGCCCCCCAGTCGCTATCGCTCCTGCCCCCAAGGGGCGCCACGCCAAGGGCCGGCAAAGCCGGACCCTGGCGCGTTGCTTGAAGGGACTTTGCTGCGCTCGTCCTTTCTTTTTTGGTGCTGCGTCTTTATGGGGTTAGCTTACTGTGGGGGTCGTGCCGTCTCGAAGGTCTGCAGCCAGCTAAGCACATTCATTGCGGTTTCT
>CAHJWV010000080.1 GCA_903643055.1 Burkholderiales bacterium
GCCTTGCGTTTTCGCATCAGCTGCGCTGGAGACCATGCCGCTGATCGTGGCCGAGACGGTGGAGCCCAGCAGGTTCAACCCGATCACCGCGTACATCACCCAGCCCTGCGTCGACAGGCCGAACAGCACATAGGCCAGCGTGCTCGAGCTCAGGCCCATGATCGCAAGCCGGGGCCCGCCAAATCGCGCCAACAGCGGCTTCAGGAGGAAGCCTTGCACCACGACCGCCGACAAGCCCACAGCGAACAGCGACCAACCGTTTTCCATCGGCCCCCAGTCGAAACGGAAGCTGGTGTAAAGCACCCAGGACGTGTGCATGATGAACTGCGCAAGGTTGCACAGCCCGACCACCGCGATCAACCCGCCCACGCCTTTGAGCTGGCCGAGCTTCATCAACGAAGACACCGGGTTCGCCGAGCGCCAGCTGATCGGGCGGCGGCTATCGGGTGGCAAGGATTCGGGCAGAACGAAGTAGCCGTACAACAGATTGACCAGTGCCAGCGTGCCGGCGACGAAGAACGGCAAGTGCACGTCATGGGCGCCAAGCAACCCGCCCATGACGGGGCCCAGGATGAAGCCCATTCCGAACATCGCGCCGAGCTGGCCAAAGCGGCGCGAGCGGTCTTCGGGTGCTGTGATGTCAGCGACATAAGCATTGGCCACCGCTGCGTTGGCGAGCAAGGCGCCGCTGATCAGGCGAATCGCGACCAGCATCCAGAGCTGCGTGGCCATGGCGGTGGCAAAGAAGCTGAAGGCCAGGCCGCAAAAGCCCGTCAGCAGCACCGGCCGCCGGCCATAGCGATCGGACAATGCCCCCATCACCGGCGAGCCGAAGAAGTTCGCAAACCCAAAACTGAAGGCCACGACGCCATACCAGAATGCCTGCTCGCCCCGATCACTGGTGAAGCCGCCGACGATCGACGGCAGCACCGGAATGATCAGACCGATCGACACCATGTCGATCAGCACCGTCAGCAAGATGAAGCGCATCGCTGCAGGGCGGCCCGCTGGCGCGCTCGGCGGATCAAGAGACAAGGTCACACCGATTCCTTACAACGGTTGATGCAGTGAGGGCAAGCCGCTCCCAGCTGGGTGTCACACACCATGGTTGATGCAGTAACGGGCCGAGCGCCGGGCCGCTCCCAAGCCGGCCCGATCCCCTCGGGGGATCGGCCGACGTACCCGTCGGCCGAGGGGCACCATCTACTCCATGCGGTAGTTGGGCGCTTCTTTGGTGATCTGCACATCATGCACATGGCTCTCGCGGATGCCGGCCGAGGTGATCTCGACGAACTCCGCCTTGTCGCGCATGTCTTCGATGCAGGCCGCGCCGCAATAGCCCATCGAAGCCCGCAGGCCGCCGGCCATCTGGAACACGATGCTGACCATCGAGCCTTTGTAAGGCACGCGGCCTTCGATGCCTTCGGGCACCAGCTTGTCGGCATTCGGGTTGGCGCCGGTGTTGTCTTGGAAGTAGCGGTCGGCGCTGCCTTGCTGCATCGCGCCGATCGACCCCATGCCGCGATAGCTCTTGTAGCTGCGGCCCTGGAACAGCACGATCTCGCCCGGCGCCTCTTCGGTGCCGGCGAACATGCCGCCCATCATCACCGTATAGGCGCCGGCGGCGATCGCCTTTGCGATGTCACCGGAATAGCGCACACCGCCATCGGCGATCAAAGGGACGCCCGAACCAGCCAAGGCCTTCGCCACGTTATCGATCGCGGTGATCTGCGGCACACCGACACCCGCCACGATGCGCGTCGTGCAGATCGAGCCCGGGCCGATGCCGACCTTCACGCCATCGGCGCCAGCCTCGGCCAGCGCCAGTGCTGCCGCGCCGGTTGCGATGTTGCCGCCGATCACGTCGATCTGCGGATAGTTCTGCTTGACCCAGCGAACCCGCTCGATCACACCCGCGCTGTGGCCGTGGGCGGTATCGACCACGAGTGCATCGACGCCCGCCTTCACCAGCAGATCGACCCGCTCTTCGGTGCCCTCGCCGACGCCGACCGCGGCGCCCACGCGCAGCTTGCCGTGGGCATCACGCGCGGCGCTCGGGAAGTTGGTTTGCTTGGTGATGTCTTTCACCGTGAACAGGCCACGCAGCTCGAAAGCGTCGTTGACGACGACCACGCGCTCAAGCTTGTGCTTGTGCATCAAGGCCTTGGCCTCAGCCAGCGTCGCGCCATCGCGCACCGTGATCAGCCTTTCGCGCGGCGTCATGATCTCGCGCACCGGAATGTCCATGCGCGTCTCGAAGCGCAGGTCGCGGCCGGTCACGATGCCAACGACCTTGCCTTCTTCTAGCACCGGGAAGCCCGAGATGCCGTGCTGGCGCGACAGCTGGATGACGTCGCGCACCGGCACGCCCGGCGAAATGGTGATCGGGTCGCGCAGCACGCCCGATTCATAGCGCTTCACACGCGCCACTTCAGCCGCCTGCTGCTTGGGCGTGAGGTTCTTGTGAACAATCCCGATGCCACCTTCCTGCGCGATGGCAATCGCCAGTCGCGCTTCGGTCACGGTGTCCATTGCAGCGGACACCAGCGGAAGGTTCAGGCGGATATTTCGGGAGAACTGTGTGGCCAACGAGGTATCTCGAGGCAACACTTGGGAGAAAGCAGGCACCAGCAACACATCGTCGAAGGTAAGCGCTTTGCCTAAAAGGCGCATGAGGAAGCTCCTGACGCAAAAGCGGATTATAGGGACGGCTGCATCACCTCTGGCATGGCGCCTTGCACGGCGACCCGCGCTCATATTCCAGGCCTCAGAACACGAGACCAGCGGAGTCGCCTTTGCGCAAATTAAAGACACAGTCAATCCAGGCCACCAACGCGATCGCCCATCGAACAAAACCTGACACATTCACCACGCGGCAATTTCCAGGCAGGGGCCTCGGCACTACACTTTGCAGATGACCATCTCTTTCTCTCGACACACGGTGCGGCTCAGCGCTCTCGCGCTTGGAGTCTTGTTGACCCTCGGCGTAGGCACATCTGCCTGGGCGCAGTGGAAATGGAAAGACAAGACCGGCCGCGTTCAATACAGCGACCTTCCCCCGCCTTCGTCGGTGGGTGAACAGGACATTCTTCAACGCCCGGCAGGCAGCCAACGCGCTGCGCCTTCGTCGGCTTCAGCCAGCCAGGCACCCGCTACCGCAGCGCCGATCGCCAGCGGCCCGGCCAATGGTGCCGAACCCGAACTCGAAGCCAAGCGCCGCAAGGCCGAGCAGGAAGAAGCGGCCAAGCGCAAGGCCGAAGAAGACAAGGTGAAGACGGCCAAGGCCGACAACTGCCAACGCGCGAAGGCACAGTTGCGCACGCTCGATGAAGGCATGCGCATGGCACGCGTCAATGAAAAAGGCGAGCGCGAGATCCTCGACGACAAGGCCCGTGCCGATGAAAGCCAGCGCGCTCGCGACATCGTCAATTCAGACTGCAAATAAGCCGGGCACGGGCTGCGTCGCACCCGTGCCACGCAGCAGGCTCGAACAAGGCACCCGAGCGGTGCCGCATGACCCCAAGCCCACCAAGCCGGTTTCAAACGCCCTGCATCGGCTAACACGCTGCCGATGCGGATCACGTTCTTTGATTCAATTCGCCCCGCCTCAAGTCTGGCGTCACTTCAGCGCCCTCAACGCTTGAGCTGCTGACTGCGCCGAGGCTCTTTCGGCGCCACAGGCCGGGCCTTGCGGTGCGTCTGATACCGCTGGCGCCGCGCTTCTTTCGGGTCCACCCGCAAAGGCCGATAGATCTCGATGCGGTCGGCGGCTCTGACGCATTCATCGATCGTTCGGGCATGGCCCCAAACGCCCAGCTTGAGCGTCGTCAGATCCAGCTCCGCATGCAGCAACAGCACCTCGCTCGCCTGCAGAGCTTCGCCGATCGAACAGCCCTGCACAACCATGAGGGTACGCCGCCACACGATGCCGGCCTGTGGGCTGTAAGCCACCTCGACCGGAATCAAACCCGCCGTGAAAGGCGCTTCATCGAGAACCATAGACCTGCTCGGCGCGTTTGACAAAGGCATCGACCAGCGTGTTGGCCACCCGATCGAAGACCGGGCTGAGCACAAGCTCGAGCGCAAGATTCGAGAAGGCATAGCGCATCTCGAACTCGATCTTGCAAGCCTTCACCGGCTCGTCGCCTTGAGTCGGCAAGGGCTTGAAAAGCCAGGAGCCCTCGAGCATCGAGAAGGGCCCGTCGACCAGTTGGACCGTCACGCTTTCGCCGGGCACATGGGTGTTGCGGGTGGTGAACGCGTGACGCACACCGGCGTAGACGAGATGCAGCCGAGCCGTCATGCCGCGTTCATCCTGCGCCAGGATGTCGGTGCGTTCGCACCAGGGCAGGAATTGCGGATAGTCGGTGACACCGGTGACCAGGCGGTACATCTCTTCGCTCGAATACCAGAGCAGGACTGACTTTTTGACGTGCTTCATACAATGCGTGGATTGTATTGAGCGACCACGCCCCAACGTCCCACCCTATGTCGATTGCAGAAAACCGCCGCGCCCGTTTTGATTACCACCTCGAAGAGCGCTACGAGGCCGGCATGGTGCTGCACGGCTGGGAGATCAAGGCCATTCGCGCAGGCCAGGTGCAGCTCACCGACGGCTATGTGCTGATTCGCAATGGCGAACTCTTTTTGATCGGCTGCCGCATCAACGCATTGCGCAGCGCATCGACCCACGTCAGCCCCGAAGCCGAGCGCACGAAGAAGCTGTTGATGCACAAGGAAGAGATCAAGCGGCTGATCGGCAAGGTGGAGCAAAAAGGCTTCACGCTGGTCCCGCTCGACCTCCATTACAAAGGCGGCCGGGTGAAAGCCGAGATTGCACTGGCCAAAGGCAAGGCCGAGCACGACAAGCGCAACACCGAAAAACAACGCGACTGGGACCGGGAAAAGGGCCGGCTGATGAGACATAAAGTCTCATCGGGTCCGAAGGACTGACTCGCGCAGCGAGGCACGGCCCTTTCGCCGTCAGGCAAAAGCCGGCTGATGACACAGAAATCTCACCGCACCTGCGGCGCTGAGCCACAAGCTGACCGCCCGGTGACCGTCAGCCGGCCAGCGCTTCCAGCGCCTGCTGGCAATCGGCAATCAGATCGCCGGCCGCTTCGAGGCCGACCGAGAAGCGGATCAGCGTGCCTTTGAAAGCCGCCTGATTGCGGATCACGGCCAAGTCGTAAGGCACCACCAAGCTCACCGGGCCGCCCCAGGAATAGCCGATCTTGAAGAGCTTCAGCGCATCCACAAAGGCGTTCACCTGCTGGGCGCTGTAGCGCTCGTTGAAGACCACCGAGAACAAGCCGGCCGCGCGGGTGCATTGACGCGCCCAGTGGCCGTGCCCCGGTGAGCCGACCAGCGCGGGGTGCAGCACCTGAACGACCTCCGCGCGGCGCGACCACCATGTTGCCAAGGCACGCGCTGCTGCGTCGTGAGCGTCATAGCGCAGCGCAAGCGTCGGCAACGAGCGCAGCACCAGCTCGACATCGTTCGCGCCGACGCCCCAGCCCATGCGCATGTGGCAAAACTTGAGCTTCAGGTGCAAGGCTTCATCGCGCGTCGTCACCGAGCCCATCAACACATCCGCGCCCCCCGAGGGGTATTTCGTCAGCGCGTGGATCGAAACATCGACACCCAACACGCCTTCCGGGTCGGTACCCGTCGGCTCGCGGCCCGGCGCGAGATCGAAGGGGTTGAACGCAATGCCAGCACCCCAGGTGTTGTCGAGCGCGACGACGACACGGTGCTGGCGGCAGGCTCGCACCAGCGCCACCAGATCCGGAAATTCCATCGTCACCGAACCCGGAGCCTCCAGCCAGACCAGCCGGGTCTCGGGCCGGATCGTCTCGGCCAAGCCGCGTGCATCCATCGGATCGTAGAAGCGATGGGTGATGCCGAAGCCCGCCAGTTCATGGCGAGCCAGCTCTTTGCCCGGGCCGTAGGCGTTGTCGGGGATCAAGACCTCGTCGCCCTGCTTCAGCAAGGCCATGTCGACCAGCGTGATCGCCGACAGGCCGCTCGGGGTCAACAAGGTCTGCAGGCCGCCTTCGAGCGCGGCGAGGCGCTCTTCCAGCGTGAAAGTGGTCGGCGTGCCGTGCAGCCCGTAGGTGTATCCGGTCTTGTCTTTCCAGGTGCGGGCATTCAGCGCCGACGTGTTGGCGAAGATGACGGTCGACGCCTTGTGAACGCCCGGCGCCACGGCATCGAAGCCCTGCGGCGGCACGTAAGGGTGATGAATCAACGCGGTGCGCTGAGCCAGCGCCGGCGATTCCAGGGCGGTCGATCGAGAATCGACGGGCTGCGAATGATCGGTGCGCGATGAATCCATCACCTCAGATCGGCTGAGCCACGAGATCGTGCCCCTGCGTCCCAACAATGCGCGCCTTCGTGAATTCGCCGACCTTCAAGGTTTTCGACGCCTTCTCCGGCGGCAACAGGCGCACCGTGCCGTCAATCTCGGGCGCGTCAGCATAGCTTCGGCCGACACCGCCCTTGCGGCCCAAGGCCGGCGCCGAATCGATCAACACCTGCATCGTCGCACCCACGCGTCGGTGCAACTTGGCGGCCGAGACCTCTTCGGCCACGGCCATGAAACGCGCGCGCCGCTCTTCGCGAACCGCTTGTGGGACGGCGTCGGGCAGATCGTTCGCGGTCGCACCTTCGACGGGTGAATAGGCAAAGCAGCCGGCGCGGTCAATCTGCGCCTCGCGAACGAAATCGAGCAGGTGCTGGAACTCGGCTTCGGTTTCACCCGGGAAGCCGGCAATGAAGGTGCTGCGCACCACCAGCTCCGGGCAGACCTCGCGCCAGTGCTGCAGGCGATCGAGGTTCTTCTCGCCGTTGGCCGGGCGCTTCATGCGCTTGAGGACGTCGGGGTGCGAATGCTGGAAAGGCACGTCGAGGTAAGGAAGGATCAGGCCCTGCGCCATCAGCGGCAGCACATCATCGACGTGCGGATACGGGTAGACATAGTGCAGGCGCACCCAGGCGCCGTGCCGGGCGGCCAGTTCACCGAGCTTCTCGCACAGGTCGAGCATGCGGGTCTTGACCGGCTTGCCGTCCCAAAAGCCGGTGCGGTATTTGACGTCGACGCCATAGGCGCTGGTGTCCTGGCTGATCACGAGCAGTTCTTTGACGCCGCCTTCGAACAGGCGCTGCGCCTCGCCGAGCACATCGCCGATCGGGCGCGAGACCAGATCGCCGCGCATGCTCGGGATGATGCAGAAGCTGCAGCGGTGGTTACAGCCTTCGCTAATCTTCAGATAAGCGTAGTGACGCGGTGTCAGCTTGACGCCATGCGGCGGCACCAGGTCAATGAACGGGTCATGGGGCTTGGGCACATGCAAGTGCACCGCATCCATCACCTCGTGGGTGGCGTGCGGGCCGGTGACGGCCAGCACGCTCGGGTGCATCTGCCGAACCAGATTGCCACCGCCCTCGCCCGCCTTCGCGCCCAGGCAGCCGGTGACGATCACCTTGCCGTTTTCGGCCAGCGCTTCGCCGATGGTGTCGAGGCTTTCACGCACGGCGTCATCGATGAAACCGCAGGTGTTGACGATCACCAGATCGGCGCCGGCAAAGGTCTTCGAGGTGTCGTAGCCCTCGGCGCGAAGTTGGGTGAGGATGAGTTCGGAATCCGTCAGCGCCTTCGGGCAGCCGAGCGAGACGAAACCGATCTTGGGGGCCAGGGCCGCGGGGGTCAGACCAGCGGGGCTGGCGAGCATGTCTTGTGTCATCCAGGGATTTTCGCCGATCCCCGGGCCGCGCGTGGGCTTTCAGCGTTTGGGCGTGCCGAAACCTGGCATGCCGGGGAAAAGCGTCTCCGCCTGTTTGGTCATCTGCTCCTGCATCTGCAAGAACATGTTCTTCGATTGCTCGAGATAGCCACCCATCAGACCTTGCACCGCCGGGTTCTGGCCGCCCACGAATTGCGCCCACAGCTCCGGGTTCATCGGCGTGACCTTGGACTGCTCGGTCAGACGAAGCTGAATGTCGGTGAAGGCCTGCAGGTTCTTCTCGAGGTAAGAGCCCATCATTCCCTGCATCGAATTGCCGTAGAAGCGAATGATCTGCGCCAGCATCTGGGCCGAAAACATCGGCATGCCGCCGGCCTCTTCTTCCAGGATGATCTGCAGCAGGATGCTGCGGGTCAGGTCTTCGCCGGTCTTCGCGTCACGCACGATGAAAGCGTCATTCGCAAGCACCATGGTCTTCACATCGGCCAAGGTGATGTAGCTGCTGGTCTGGGTGTCGTAGAGGCGGCGGTTCGGGTACTTTTTCAGCACGCGGGGGCCGCTCTTTTCAGTAGCTTCGTCGTCGGACGGCTGGGAAGCGCGGCGGGTCTGGGCCATTCAGAAAGCTCCTTTTTTCTTTGAAATCAACATGCCGCTGTGTGTGCAATTGCACAAAAGATTCTAGGAGTGTGCCCCGGACCGCCCCGGAGGGTTTTCCCGCCGTGAGAAATGGCCGCTGCGAACCGTGCTCAGGGCTCTGGCGAATCGAGCAAAAAATGGCTCGCCGATTCGTTCACCAGTGCAGTGTCAGCCGCGCCGGCGCTCAAGCCCGGCCGCGGTGACCACAGCCATCGCCGATAACGAACGCAACGTCATGCGGCGTTGCTCGCACCCCGCCTGCAGTGAACGTCCTCCATCAATGCCAGTCTTGATTAATGTGGAAGACACCCACCTGCCGACGTGGCTCTGCCTGACCTGAGGCTGGTCGGGTCCGCAGCGACGGCGGGGC
>CAHJWV010000081.1 GCA_903643055.1 Burkholderiales bacterium
CGCTGCCAATCGCCTGATTGATGGCATTCCAGGCTTCGGGCCACTGATTGTCGCGACCGACCCAGGCCACGTAACGCACCTGATTGCGGCGCAGCCAACCTAGCCGATCTGGCAGGTCACTGCGATAGAAGGCCATGGTCTCGTTGTAGGTCTCCCACATGCCGGGAGGATGGCGCCGCCAGTTGCCAATCAGGATCGGCCAGCCCTGCATGGCGATCTGGCCACTGAACATCGCCACCATCGTCTGGCTGGTGTAGCCATTGCCTGGGGCGCTTTCGGTCACGATGCCACGCGGGGACTGCTTCAGATAGCGCAGCATCTGGCGTATCGGCGGGTCGCGCATTTCACCGGGCAGGCCGTTGAAGAAGCCAACGTCGTACTTCGGCACATGCCAGAGATAACTGGCCATCGGCAGGGCGTAGGTCGACACCAGCAGCAAGCTGATGGCGGCGATCGCCTGCATCCAGCGCTTGGTGCTGGACAACGCCGCAGCACCGCAGGCGAGCAATGCCCCGCTCCAGATCCAGCCATACCATTTGGCGGTGGTGTTGTAGCGACGCAGTGCTTCGCTACCGAAATCATCGACGTAGATGAACTCGCCCGCCAGCGTGGCCAGCCCAAAGGCCAGACCGAACATCAGCGCAATCGGCCGCGCGCGGCGCTCGAACAACGAGAGTGCAATCACAACCAGCAAAGGCCAGAAGTAAGCGATGAAGCGCCATGGCGAGGTGTGGTCTTGCGGCTGCACCCAACGGATCGGCGTTGCCAGGCCTTCGGCGGCCAAGCCATTCAGAACGGGATAGATCAGCATCATGCCGAGCAGGCCGCCGCCGATCACTGCATGCCAGTCGGGTGGCTCACGGCGCAACACCCGCCACGCCACCCAGGTGCCCAGCAACAGCACGGCCATCGGAAACACCCACGCATTGGTGATCAGCACCACCGGCACCGTCAATGCAAACAGGCCCTGGCCGAGCCGCTGTCGTCGCGTTTCAGAGCCGCCGCCTTCAGTTCGTGCCGGCAGCTCGGCCCAGGCCAGTGCGGCCAGCCCAAGAAAGAGCAGGAAGAAGCCGCCGACCGGAGGGTGGTAGTCGGACATCGCGTACTGATAGCCGAAGTTCTCCATCGCGATGATGCGGGGCTCGAAAGGCGGATCAGAAACCTTGGGCAAAGGGAACAGCGCGCGGCCCAGTTCGGTATTCACCCGCTGATCGAAGAAGCCGATGAAGCGCGCATTGGCGAACACCTCGTCGCCCGCGATGGAGGCCGGGTCGCGGTTGTCACCATCGTTGAGCAGCGGATAGACGGCCGAGATGCCGGTGCCCCCGCTGGCCACGGCCAGCAGCAGCAGCCATTTCTTCCAATGCTGATGAACGAAGCGGCCGATGAAGTCCCACATCAAGGTCACGCCCAGGCCCATCAGCAGGCTGAACGCGATGTTGTAGGTGATGCCCGGGTCCCAATTGAAGAGCCGGCCCATCAACGCGGCAGCGTAGTGCTGGAACGCGTAATAGAAATTGAACTTCAGTGGCGGGAACCAGATGTCCGTCGGTGGCAAGGTGTCGCCGGGGAAGTAGTTCAGCATGAAGTACAGGTCGGTATAGCGCTCGTTGGTCGGAAAGATGCTCGGGAACACCCATTTCCAGGCGAGGCCGAAGCCGACCGCCGCCAACAGCACCCGCTCCGACCACCAGAACTCGCGACTGCGCAACTGCTCGCGGTGGACATAGACCGCACCGGCCGCGGCCAGCGTGGTCAAGGGCCAGGCCCAGCCGATGGCACCCAGGCCAACGCCGTGTTCGATCACGCACATAACCAAGGCAATACCCAGCAAACCCGCCGATCGCGCCAGTGGGAAAGGCAACCAACGCCCGAGCGTGACAGTAACGCTGGCCAGATGCAGCCACAGCAATGCCAGACTGAATGTCAGGAAAAGGATATTCATGGGCGTGGGGTATGGCTTTGTAGATACTCGAATGAGTTTGATATTTAAGGCAAAAATAAGCCTCACCCTGACATCGAGGCGATGCAGGTAATCCAGTATTCAGGGTGTGTCGTCAGCGCAGAGTATTTGGGCGGGGCCGCTGGTGCCATATTCGTCGCCTGTCCATAAATTCACTCCAAGCCAGGCGATGGGCTGAAACCTGAGTACGATGCATTCATCTTCGACAGCGCTCATGTAAGTGAATACTCATCAAGAGACCAGGTGAGTTCGGATTGTTTTTATGTTGTCAATGAAGATAGCATTGAATTCGCATTTGTTTGCGCAGTGCTTACATCCAGAGATTGAATTCAAAGCCATTGTGCAAAGGGTTGTTGCGCCTGCTAATTCATGTTTCTGAAGCGGATGACGGAGTCGCCATGATTTGGCGACTCGCAGCTTGAGCCAGTTAAGTAATTTGGCCCATCGTTTTAATCCTCTCGCAAGGACAGGGTCTATCTGTCGACATGAAATTTTAGCGGGAGGGCAAATCGAAAACGCGATAGCCATGCCATGCCATGCAAGGTAGAGAGGAAACCTTGAAAAGGCGGCAAACACGGTTGAGAAATGTCGAAAGACAAACATGTGCGTATGCGGGTTTTGTGCAGCACCGAATCGATCAAACCGCCCGCTCGATCCACCAACCATGGCAACAAAGAACAGGATCTTGTTGATGGCATGCGTTTGATGGAAGAGGTACCGGGCTCAGACCCCGGTGAAGGCCGCAAATGCACCGAGAAGGGCCGATGCCCGCTGCCGCATGTCGGGCGGGCGCGGCTCGCCGCTGCGGTCAACGAGGGGGCGGCTTGCCGCTGTTGCCATCGAGCGTGATCACGCGGCGGTGGCCGTCGATGTCATCAAGCGCAGCGCGGGACTCCTCGGTGAGGCGCTGCCAGTCTTCGGCGCTGCGGATGATGGTGGGCTTGATCAGCACCACGATTTCCTTTTTGCGGCCGGTGTTGGCGCGGTTGTTGAAGAGCGTGCCGGTGACGGCGTTGCTGTTGGCGCCCGGCAGGCCGGAGCTTTGTCGGGACGAATCGACTTGCATCAGCCCGCCGATTGCGACGATGTTGCCGTCGGCGATGCGCACCACGGTGTCGGTCTCGTTGACGCTGCTGGAGGCCAGCGGCAGCTGGTAGTTGCCGACCGCACCGAGGTGACCGACGGATGCACATGCAGCGTGATCATGTTGGCCTCGTCGATCTGCGGCGTCACATCGAGCGCGATGCCGGAGAAGAAGGGCGTCAGCGTGATCGTCGGTGGCGTGATGGTGCCGGCGGTCGTGGTCGTGGCGGTGGTGATGGTGCCGCCGGAGATGTTGGTGACGAAGTAATCGTCGGTGCCGACCTTCAGCACCGCCTTCTGGTTATTCAGCGTGGCCACGCGGGGGCTGGACAAGATCTGCAGGTCGCCGTGGGTTTCGAGAAAACCGAGCACCGCTTGAAAGCCGTTGGTGGCCAGCGCCAGGCCGAGCGTGCCGCTGCCTGTGCCGGGCATCGGCATCGAATCGGGCAGCAATGGCGTGCTGCTGCTGGGCAAGACGGGCAGGCCGTTCAGGTTGCTGACCAGCGGGTTGCCGCCGTAGCTCGTGCTCTGGCCGACCGAGCCGCGGTTGCGCAGATACGACCAGTCGATGCCGCTTTGATAGCCATCGCGCAGCTCGACCTCGACGATCTTCGCCTCCAGCATCACCTGCCGTTCGACCGATAAGCGCGTGGAGCGCAGAAAAGACTCGATCTGGCGCAGCTCGTCGGGCATGGCACGCACGGCGATCGTGCCGGCCTGGGGGCTTGCGATCACCATGCGGCCGCCTTCCTTGCCGACGATGCCGTGCAGCGCTTCGGTGATCTCGCCCCAGAAGTCGGTGCGCGAGCTGGTCGAGACCTGGCTGCCTTCGGATTGCGCATTGCCGTTGCCATTGCCGCTACCGTTGTTGTTCCCGATATTGCTGGGGGCACTTGCGTTGCCGTTGGTGGTGCCGCTGCTGCCGTTGCCATTGTTGTTGTTCGCCGGCGCGGCGCCTGAGCTGATGCGCACGTCGCTGCGGCCCACGCGCTGGTTGTGCAGGTAGTTCACCATGAAGATGCGGGTCTGCATCGTCGGCGGAAACACCGTCACGCGGCGGCCTTCGATCTTGTAGTCGAAGCCGTAGACATCGCGGATCGAATCGAGCGCCTCGCGCAAGGTCACGCCCTTCAAGGTGACGGACAAGATGCCGGTCACGTCGGGGTGCATCAGCATGCTGTAGCGGGTGTCGGTGACCATCGACAGGAACACGTCGCGCACCGGGGCGCCGTTGACGATCAGATCGAAACGGGGTTCGGCGGGCAGGGCCGGCACGATGGGTGCCGTGGGCAGCACCGGTGCTTCATTGCCGGTCGCAGCAGTGGCCGGGCGCTGTGCCGCGGCGCGGGCCATGTCGGCGCGCAGTTCATCGATCGGTTGCGCGGTGCGCAGCGGCTGATCCGCGCAGCCGACCAACAGCGCCGCGGCGCCGAGCATGGCTCCCCAGGGCGCGAGCCGCCGACTCGTGCGGGCTGCGCGCTTGTCTCGATGAGGTCGTATGTTTGTGTTCGTCACGGCACATCCTTGGTGGGTGGTCGTTGGGGGGAAGTTCGAGATCGATCGATTCGCGCGGCCTGGGATGCAGAGGCCGCAGCGGAAGAGGCTGCTTCCGGCACAGCGCGCTTGGTCACGCCGGCATAGAGCGGCACGCGGCGCAAGCCGGTAGCATCGCGC
>CAHJWV010000082.1 GCA_903643055.1 Burkholderiales bacterium
GCCAGCGAGCCCGGTGCAGCTAGGCCTTCCCGGCCTTTACGATTTTTAGCTCGGTTATCCGCTTGACCGAGGGAGGAGCGAGTCGTATGTTCCAACCTCCCCGAGCGCAAGGAGCTTTCTGATGAAGAACCCATTTCGCTTCTGGATGACCAGTGGAGTGGCCATCATGGTTGCTGCCGTCAGCGGCGGCAGCAACTTCGCTTCGGATGAACGTGTGACGCTGGCTTATGTCAGCCGGTTCGGCGTTTCGGAGACCATGCAACGCATTGAAGCCTGCGCCCAGCGCCATGGTATGCATGTGCTGGCCTGCCTGCCGCAGCGCATGAATGACAAGAGCGGCCTGGGCTCGCAGCTGGTCATGGTGCTGGAGTCGTCGCAAGGCGGCACGCCCGTGCAGATGCTCACCGCCAACGCCAAGCCCGACCTGTTGCTCAGCGTGATCCTGCGCAGCCTGGACGATGGCAGCACCCAAGTGTTCCTGATGCGCGAGGTGTTGTTCGACGCACCGGAAGGCCTGTCAGCGCAAGTCCGCCACGATCTGGCCGATCTGCCGGCGATGGTGCAAGAGGCACTGGCGGCTTGAGGATTTGTTGATCGCAGGCGGCCTCTCAACGGTCGCTGACCTCCGAGTGGCCTACCTCTGGGTCGTTTACCTCTAGTGGCTACTCCCGAGCCGCACCCAGCCCTCTGGCCTCAACCCGTCTAAACCCAACCCATCACCCCGGCGATCGCGCCGGCAGCGACCATCCAGGTCGGGCTCCAACGCGTGGCGACCGTCACGATCACCGTCATCGCGACCAGGGCGATGGCGCCCCAGCTTTCGCGGGCCGGTTGCGCGAGCACCCAGCCGGTGGCCAGCAGCAGGCCGAGCGTGATCGGTGACATGCCGGCGGTGAAGGCGCGGACGGCGCGGGTATCGCGACGCGCTTGGCCCCAGCGGGCCGCCCACAATGCGAGCGTGGTGGAGGGCAGCATGATGCCGACCATCGTCGCGAAGGCGCCGGGCAGGCCGGCGACGTTGTAGCCGAGCACGGCGACGAACAACACGTTCGGCCCCGGTGCGGCCTGAGCCAGCGCCACCGACGCGGTGAATTGCGCATCGGTCAGCCAATGGTTCTGTGTCACAAGATAGCGGTGCATGTCGGGCGCGGTGGTGATCGCGCCGCCGACTGCCAGCAGGCTCAATGCACCGAAGTGGCCGAGCAGCGACAACAGGTCATGCCAGCTCAAGCCGTTCATGGCCCAAGCTTCCACCACGCTGCGCCGACCGCCAGCGAACCCAGACCGAAGATCAGCCACCACAAGGGCAGGTGCAGCACCGCGATCAGTACCAATGCGATGCCACCGATCGCCAGGCACGGCCCGAGGCCCAGCGGGTTGGCTTTCAACGTACCCATCAGCTTGATGGCGGTGGCGATGATCAAGCCGGCCGACACCGCGCCCATGCCGCGCAGCGCGTTGCTGACCATCGGGTGCTGCGCATATTGGGCGTACAGGGCGGTAGCGATCAGCACGATCACCAACGGCAGCGCGATGATGCCGGCCAGTGCCGAAAACGCGCCGCGCCAGCTGAAGAAGCGATCGCCGATCATCAGCGCGAGGTTGACGATGTTGGGCCCGGGCAAGACCTGCGCCGCGGCAAACAGCTCCATGAATTCGGCGCGCGTCAGCCAGCGATGCCGCTCGACCAGCTCGCGTTGGGCCACGGCCAGCACACCGCCAAAGCCTTGCAACGCAAGCCAGGTGAAGGCAAGGAACAGCTCGCGGCACGATGCCGGCGAGCGGGGGGCGAGGATGGAGGTCACGGCGATGAGGAAGGCGGCTGAACGCCTGGGCGACTCAGCCAGTGATAAGGAAACGATGCAAGGCTCAGCTGCGCAAAACCTTCAATGCAGCCGGGTTGATGATGCCGGTCGGGTTGCCGTTGATGAAGTTGACGACGTTGTTGAACGCATCGCTGAAATACAGTTCGTAGCTGTCTTGCTCGACGTAGCCGATGTGCGGCGTGCAGACGGCGTTCTCGAGCCGCAGCAGTGGGTGGCCTTGCAGAATCGGCTCGGTCTCGAACACATCGACCGCCGCCATGCCGGGGCGGCCGCGGTTCAGTGCCGAGACCAGCGCGCCTTCTTCGATCAGCTCGGCGCGCGAGGTGTTAACCAGCAGCGCGGTCGCCTTCATGCGCGAGAGGTCATCGAGCGTGACGCTGCCGCGCACCGCGTCGCCCAGGCGTAAGTGCAGCGACAGCACGTCGCTGGTCTCGAAGAACGACTGGCGCGATTCGGCGATACCATAGCCGTCGGCCTGGGCGCGTTCGCGTGAAGCGTCGCTGCCCCACACCATCACCTGCATGCCAAAGGCGCGACCGTAGCCTGCAACAATGCGGCCGATGCGGCCATAGCCCCAGATGCCCAGCGTCTTGCCTTGCAGCAGCATGCCGATGCCGTAGTTGGGCGGCATCGACGCGGCCTTCAGGCCCGACTGCTGCCATGCGCCATGTTTCAGGTTGCCGATGTACTGGGGCAGCCGGCGCATCGCCGCCATCGTCAAAGCCCAGGTCAGCTCGGCAGCAGCCACCGGCGAGCCGGCGCCTTCGGCCACCGCGATGCCCAGCCGGGTGCAGGTCTCGACATCGATGTGCGGGCCGACGCGGCCGGTCTGCACCAAGAGCTTGAGCTTCGGCAGCTTCTCCAGCAACTGGCGTGGGAAGTGGGTGCGTTCGCGGATCAAGACCAGCACTTCGGCATCGCGTAGCCGAACCGAGAGTTGCCCGATGCCCTTGACGGTGTTGGTGAAGACCTTGGCGTTCAGCTGCTCCAGTTGGTGGGCGCACTTGAGCTTGCGAACGGCGTCTTGATAGTCGTCGAGGATGATGATGTTCACTGGCGGGAGGGGCTTGGCAATGAATTGAGTGGCAATTGTGCACGCAGGCAAAGGCCGCAGTAGCATCGCGGTCCAGTTCAAAAGGAGACACCGTGCCCATCACCATGTACTCGGCCAGCGTGCCGATCTTTGTTCGCATGCTTGGCAATCTGACCCAATGGTTGGACAAGGCCGAAGCCCACGCGCAAGCAAAGAAGTTCGATACCAATGTCTATCTGGGCTTGCGCCTGGCGCCGGACATGCTGCCGTTTGCAAGGCAGATCCAGATCGCCTGCGATGGCGCGAAGTTCGGTGTGGCGCGGCTGAGCGGTGTCGAAGCACCGAAATACGAAGATAACGAAACGACGCTGGCCGAACTGAGAGACCGCATTGCCCGCACGCTGGCATTCGTCAAATCGGTGTCTGCCGAGAAGATCGACGGCAGCGAAGACAAAGACATCCAGGTGCCGCGCCGTGACGGCGTGACGGTGATGAAGGGCGAGATCTATCTCAAGCACTTTGTGCTGCCCAATTTGTTCTTCCACGTCACGACCGCCTACGCCTTACTGCGTCACAACGGTGTTGATCTGGGCAAGGGCGACTTTCTCGGCACGTTTTGAGCCTGGATTGAGCCGGTCACCCGCCATCGATGAACCACGGAGCCATCGCATGCTGAACACGCTGGGCGTTCATGATCTGCCCTTGTTTCTGGTATCGGGGCTGGTGCTGAACCTGATCCCTGGTCCCGACATGCTTTACATGGCAGGCAGCACCGCGATGGGCGGGCGCCGTGCGGGCTTGTTGGCCGGCTTGGGCATCGCGTCGGGTTGCCTGGTGCATGTGCTGCTATCGGCGCTGGGCCTGTCGGCCTTGCTCGCCGCCTCGGAGCAGGCATTCAACATCGTCAAATGGGTCGGAGCTGCTTATCTGATGTGGATGGGGCTGGGCATGCTGCGCTCGCGCGCCATGGCCTTGCCGCCCTCGGAGGCAGCTCCCGCTTCGACTTCCGGCCGCGCCGCGCCGCCATTCGACATGAAGCTCGTCTACTGGCGTGGGCTGCTGACGAATGCGTTGAATCCGAAGGTCGCGCTGTTTTTCGTGGCCTTCCTGCCGCAGTTCATCGATCCGCAAACTGCCCACCGCGAGCTGGCATTTCTCTCGCTCGGCCTATTGTTCACCGTCAACGGCATGCTGGTGCTGCTGGGCGTGGCCTGGTTGGCCGGCGCGGCGCGCGACCGCCTGATGGCAGCGCAGCGCAACGGTGCGAGCCGCCTGGCGCGCTGGTTTCAGCGCGGGGCCGGCGCCTTGTTCATCGCGTTCGGCATGAAGCTCGCGCTGGTCAGCCGATAGCGTTGTCGGAGCGCGCCGAGCTTGGCTCGACGGCGCTCCGGCCTATTTGCACGCTGACTCAGCGGACCTCAAGTCGCCGTCAAGCAGCCACCCGTTTTTTGCGGACCACCGGTTGGCGAAAGCCGATCGCCAGGCGATTCCATGCGTTCATCGCGGCGATGGCAAAGCTCAGGTCGGCAATCTCGGCATCGCTGAAATGCGGGCGCAGCAGTTCGAAGTCGGCATCGCTGGCATGGCTTGAATGCAGGTTCGTCAGGCTTTCCGCCCAGGCCAGCGCAGCACGCTCGCGCTCGGTGAAGAAGGTGACTTCGCGCCAGGTCACGACGCTGTTCAGCCGCTGGGCGTCATCGCCCGAAGCCAACAGATCGCTCCAGTGCATGTCGACGCAATAGGCGCAACCGTTGATCTGTGAGACGCGCAGGTTGACGAGTTCGATCAGCGGCTTGCCGAGTGTCGATTCCGCCAGCGCGCTGTTCAGGTCTTTCATCGCCGACATGGCGCGCGGCGCGAGGCTGAAGTAGGGCAGTCGAAGTCCGGACATGGATGGTTTCCTTTCAAAGTGAGGGAGCGACATCAGCAAGACGCGCGAGCGTCATGCCTGTGCCCTATTTTGTGACAGGGTCAGCGGG
>CAHJWV010000083.1 GCA_903643055.1 Burkholderiales bacterium
GCTCGCGCGGGCGCACCTGGCGCAAGGCCACGCGTGCGGTGATGCGCTCTACATCGCTGATGCCGCGCAGCGTGTCGCGCAGCGGCTCCAGGCCGCGGGCCAGCAACACCTCCAGCGCATCGTGGCGCTGGCGGGCCACCGCGCGCTCGCGCAGCGGGTGCGTCAGCCATTGGCGCAGCGCGCGGCTGCCCATGCCGGTGCGGCAGGTGTCGATCAGCGACAGCAGCGTCGGCGCATCGTCGCCGCGCAGCGTCTGCGTCAGCTCCAGGTTGCGGTGCGTGGTCGGCGGCAGATCGAGCAGCTCGCTGGCGCGCTCGACCTGCAGGCTGCGCACATGCGATAGCGCCTGGCCCTGCGTGTGCTCGGCATAGCTCAGCAAGGCCGCGGCTGCGCCGTGTGCGACCGGCAGCTCTTGCGCATTGAAGCCAGCCAAGGTGGCCACACGCAATTGCTCGCAGAGCTTGCGGTGGCCGAGCGCCGGCTCGAACTGCCAGCTCGGCCGGTGCGTGACGGCCGCGCGCGAGGCGCTCAGCGCGGCCGGTACATGCTCGCGGTCGACCAGCGCCTCGGCCGCATTCAGCCGCGCCAGCCAGCCGGCCAGCTCACGCTCGCTGCATTCGGTCAGGCCCAGCTGGCCGTTGGTCAGGCCCAGCCAGGCCAGGCCATAGGTCAGCGTGCCGCGGTGGGCGCGGTGCGAGATCGCCAGCAGCAGCGCATCGCGCTTGTCGGCCAGCAGCTCGGTGTCGGTCACGGTGCCGGGCGTCACCACCCGCACCACCTTGCGTTCGACCGGCCCCTTGGCGGTCGCCACATCGCCGACCTGTTCGGCGATCGCCACCGGCTCGCCGAGCTTGATCAGCTTCGCAAGATAAGCCTCGACCGAATGCACCGGCACGCCGGCCATCACGACCGGCTCGCCGCCGCTTTGGCCGCGCGTGGTCAGCGTGATGTCGAGCAGCTTGTTGGCCCGGCGGGCGTCGTCATAGAACAGCTCGTAGAAGTCGCCCATGCGATAGAACACCAGCGTGTCCGGATGCTCGGCCTTGATGCGCAGGTACTGCTGCATCATCGGCGTGTGGTTGGCTAAGCCCGTGTCATTCATCGATCGTCGTCTTGTGGTCTGGCAAGGATTGCTGCGCGCATCGAGCATGCGAGCCATGGCAATTCATTGCGGGAGAGGGATGCCCGGTTGGCGTAGGTTTGATGTGCGCAGTCGTCGCCCGAAGGGTGTTTCCAGCGCCGCGCGATGGCGGGAACGGTTCGCAGAGGAAGGCGATATTAGACAGGAGCCGCAAGCGTCCGCTGGCCGCGCGGTGAGGCGCTGCAACGAGGCCGGCTTGACTCGTTCCGCTTGAGTGCGCATGAGGCCTGTGGGTGCCGCAGGCCCGTCATCGGTGGACCCTGGGCAAAGGCCGCGCAAAGGTTGCGCAAAGATGGTGCAAAAACAAAACCATGCGGCCCGCTTTGACGGCGCCGAAATCAAACTGCTGGCCGAACTTCAGCTTGGCTGGGTGGACTTGTGCGGCGGGCTGTAGCGACCCGCAAAGACGAACTGCTGCCGCACCGTG
The DNA here is from genome assembly GCA_903643055.1 of Burkholderiales bacterium. Next base: position 1,569 of record CAHJWV010000083.1, read on the forward strand.
GGCGCAAGGTCGTCTGATCGCTGAACGGCATTCGGCTGGCGTTGCGCCATGGTCGCCTCGCGCGTTGGCGTGGTCACGCCGGCTGTGAATCTGCCGCGCTGGCGCCCATGGAGCCTTGCCACATCGAGACGATGGCCAGCACGGGCAACGCCATCTCGAGCAGTTCCTCCTGGGCCAGCAACAGACAGCGCACCGCCTGCGGCATGTCCGTCAGCAGGCTCCAGCTCAGCAAGGAATCGGGTGCGCGGTCCATGAGTTTCGAGACCACCAGCACGACAGCAAAAGTGGCCACCGTGACCATCGGCGCGCGCCAGTGGGTCGGCCGCGACAGCCAGCGCCACCCATGCTGAAAGGCCAGCCACAGCAGCGATGCGGCGATCGGCAACAAGACGGCCAGGGCTTCGGCCATCTGCAGACCGGTGGCAAAGTGGTTGTAGAAGCGCGCCTTCAGGATGCTCATGCCGAACAGCGCCTTGTGCAGATCGGCTTCACGCGCGGCAAACGACAGCAGGATCACCGTGATCGCCAGCTTGTCGGCCCCTGACAGCGCAGGCAGCCGGCGCCACAGAAAGAACGGCACGAGCACATAAAACACGACCGTCATCGTTTCGACCGGGCCGTCTTCTTCGAGGAACGATAACGGGAACACATGCGGTGTGTTCAGGCCCACCAGCAGCGCGATCAAGCTGATCGCCAGCGTCAGATAGATGCTGAACAGGGGCTGGGTGAGGCCGAAGAACCCGCGACCTTCGGCGTGAGTTAGGGGGTAGGGAAAGGTGCTCATAGGGGTTGACATTGTTTGTCGTTTCCCGATGAGCCGTCTGGAGGTGGGTTATTTGGATTTGCGATAGAGGGCGGCCTTGCTCAGGCGCTTTGATATCGCTTTGTCTTTCTTTACGGTGTCTTTCCTTACGGTGTCGTTTGCATTCCCGACTCAGTCATCCGCCCTCAACACCGTCTCGACCTTGCGGAGATGCCGCATCACTTCTTCGCCCAGCGATTCCGGGGTTTCCAGTTGAAGGATGCCGTTGTCGCCCTCGGCCAGCGAGAGGTAAGCCGCGACCAGCGGGCGCCGGTCGCTCAGCGAATAAAACGAGCGGACTTGCGGGCGCAGCAGGCTGTGGGTGTCTTGGCCGACGACGATTGCCAGTTCCTGCGAGCGCAGGCGCACCAGCGAGCCGATCGGGTAGATGCCGACGGCTTTGACAAAGGCCTGCAACACCCGCAGGTCGAACTGGCCGGACTGCGAAATCATCTGCCGCAAGGCCAGGCCGGGTTCGACGCGGCCACGGTGCGGGCGCTTGGAGGTCAGCGCGTCATAGACGTCGCAGATGCCGGCCATGCGCGCATACAGCGTGATCTCTGCACCGCGCAGGCCATGCGGGTAGCCGGTGCCGTTCAGGCGTTCATGGTGATGCAGGCAGACGTCGAGCACCATCTTGTTGCTGACGCCGCTTTCCAGCAGCAGCGAGTGGCCATGGTGCACGTGGGTCTTGACGACCGCGTATTCCGCTGGCGTCAGCGGGGAGGGCTTGTTCAGCAGGTCGGTGGGCACCATCAGCTTGCCGACGTCATGCGTGAGCCCGGCCAGGCCCGCCGAGCATTGCTCTTCATGGCTCAGGCCGAGCTGGCGCGACAGCGCCACCATCAGCGTGCAGGTGGCCACCGAATGCATGTAGCTGTAGTCGTCATGGTTCTTCAGCCGAGCCACCAGAATCAGCGCGGCCGGGTCTTCCATCACCAGTTCGACCACGTCCTTGACGATCGCGCTGCACTGCTCGGAGTCGAGCGCGCGGCCGAGCCGGATGTCGGCGAACAGTTTCTTCAGCACACCGGTTGCGTTGATGCACAGCCGGTTCGCTTCATGGATCGCGAGTTCCTTGACCTCCGGCATGGCCAGCGGCATGTCCAGTGCCGGCTCGGCCGGCGCGACATCCTCCGGCATGTCGATGTAGTTCACCTCCGGCTGGGCGATCGGCGCATCGGCTTCAATGTCGGGTTCGTTACGGCTTGCCGTCTGCGCGCTGTCGTTGCCTTCGGCGCCTTTGTCCTCGCCGATGTTGTCGATCGGGTTCTCGATGAGGTTCTCGCGGTAGCCCGGGCGATCGTCCGAAGGCCTCGCAAGTGCGTCGAAATTGAAAGCCATCTCGGCACCGGCAGGCACCAGTGCGTCCAGCCCCTTGTCGGTGTCGATCCAGACCGTCGCAATGCCGGTCTCGGCGATCTTTTGCGTGTCGTCCGGGCCCAGCACGAACGAGCCGCGCCAGAACGGGTGATCGGTCCATCGAACATCCAGACGTTGCAAGAACATGCCGGGCCGCAGCTGGGAGACGGGAACTTGCTTGATCATGGGGGCTTCCTTTTTGTCGAGCGTCAGCCGATGGCGCCGCTGCGCGTCAGTTGTGATTCGATGAGCAATTGCGCGAGATGGGTCGAGTTCTCGTAGACGGTGTAGCTGTGCCCGTTATGGCTGGTCGTGCCGACGCTCGACCAGGTGCCATCGGTGACGTTGACGGCACCGGCAGCGCCTTCGATCACCATCTGGTGCTTGCCGGTGCCGGTCACGCCGGCCCAGCCGGTGGCGCTGCTGAACAGGTTGGTGCCGCCTTGCAGCACATCGGCCAGCGCGAGCTTCACCGTGCCATTGCCGCCGTCGATGCCGACCACATCGATCTGTGGCTGCGCTGCGCCGCTGACTTTCGTCAGGTCGAGCTGGTTGTTGGTGCCGGCCAGCGCGAGGCGCGCGACCGCGGCGCTGCTGTAGCTGGTGTCGCTGGTGGTCGCGGGCAGGTCGGCGCTGGCCACGCTGAACTGGCCGCCGGTGGCCACCGTGTAGTTCAGGCCGAGGAAGTCGGTGATGCGCACGCTGATGTCGTGGTTGCTGCCCACCGTCAGGCCGTTCAGGTTGTAGCTCCAGTTGGTGCCGCTGACGGTGGCCTGGCCGAGGTAGTTGCCGTTGTCATAGACGCGCACCTGCTCCAGCAACCCGCCCAGCAAGCCCAGCGGCGTGCCGATGGTGCCGCTCAATGCGAGCGTGGTGTCGTCGGTGACGTGGTTGGCATAGGTCAGCACATCGCCTTGCAGCACGCCGGCGTTGTCGTTCACCGTCAAGGTGACCGGCCGCTCGGTGACGAGGAAAGACACCGACTCCAGGCCCTGCGAGCCGCTGGCGGTGTTTTCGACGCGGGCGCTGAAGTTGTGCGAACCGGCACCGAGTTCGACGGTCGGCGTGAAGCTCCAGCCGAGCGTGTTGCCGCCATCGATCGTCGCGTAGCCGAGGCGCACCTTGACGTTGTTGACCGTGTCATAAACCGCCACCACCTGCGCTCCGGTCAAGCCCGCGCTCAGCGTGCCGGCGAGGGTGGGCGTGGTGTCGTCCAGCGTGCCGGTGCCGATCACCGCGCCGACCTTCGAGCTGCCACTGGACATGTCGTCGGTCACCGACGTCACCACCACGAGCTGCTGCGGCGTGCTGCTGCCGTCGACCACCACGTCATACGGCGAGCTGATCACGCGCCCGGCCGAGGTCAGCGACAGCTGTGGCTGGATCACGGCGGTGAAGGTGTGCGCGCCGTTGCCCAGCGGCGCCAGCAAGCCCGGCGTGAAGGTCCAGCTGGTGCCGCTGAGCGTGGCATCGCCGATCTTCGAATTGACGCCGTTGAAGTTGTCGTAGATCGCGACCGTCTCGAGCAGGCCCAGCGTGGCGTTGCCGATCGTGCCGGTGAGGGTCGGCCGGGTGTCGTCGGTGAAACCGTGCAAGGCCACGTTGCCCACGATGGTGCCGACATCGTCGGTCACGGTCAGGCCGCTGATCGATTGCTCCAGCACGATGAAGCCGCTGGAGGCCGGGCCGTGGCTGCCGGTCAGCGGGTTCTCGACCTGCGCGGTGAGGCTATGCGAGCCGATCGACAGTGCCGGTGTCGTGAAGCTCCAGCTTTGGCCGACGACGGTCGCGTTGCCGAGTTTGGCGGTGCCGTCATAAACGGCAATCACCTGGGCACCGGTCAGCACCGTGCTGACGCTGCCGCCGACCGTTGGCGTCGTGCCGTCGGTGCTGGTGTTGGTGGCGAAATTGCCGATCACCGAACCATTCTGCGAAGTGCTTTCGATGGCCCAGTCGATCGTGACGGTCTGCGCCGGCACCAGCAGGCCGACGTCGACCGTCAGGCCCGCAGAAGGCGCCACCACGCGGCCTGCGCTGGCGCTGACGGTGTTGGCGTCCTGGATCATCACGGCGATCGAATGGAAGCCGGTGCCTAACGGGCTGGTCGGTGTGAAGCCCCAGGTGTTGCCGTTGATGGTGGCGTTGCCGAGCTTGGTCGCGCCGTCGTACACGGCCACCACTTCGTTGCTGCCGAGCGCGGTGCCGAGCAGGCCGGTGAAGGTCGGGCTGGTGCCGAGCACGACGCCCAGCACGCCGGCCGTTGCCACCTGCACCGCGCCGCTGATGCCCAGCAGGTTGTCGATCGTCAGCGTCTGCTCGATGATCTGGAACGGTGCCGACGGTGTGCCCTGGGCGCCGTTGGCCTGGTTCTCGACCACCGCGCTCAGGCTGTGGCTGCCGGTCGAAGCACCGGTGTGGTGTAGGTCCAGCTGGTACCGCTGACGGTGGCATAACCGATTCGTGACGCGCCGTCATAGATCGCCACCACCTGGCCGGCGTCGAGCGTGGCGCTGATGTTGCCGTTCAAGGTCGGCGTCGTGCCGTCGGTGCTGGTGCCGCTGGCGAAGTTGCCGGAGACCGAGTTGTTGGTGACGTTGGCTTCGGTCGCGCCGCTGATCGTCGACGTCTGCGTCGGTACCACCGCGCTGGTGTTGACGATGAAGTTGCTGATGGCGGTCGCGGCACGGCCGTTGGTCGAGGTGCCGGTGCTGTCGTCTTCGATCAGCGCCTTCAGGTTGTGGCTGCCGTCGAGCAGCGCATTCACCGGCGTGAAAGTCCAGCTGGTGCCGTTGATCGTCGCGTTGCCCAGCCGGGTGCTGCCGTCATAGACCGCGACCACCTCGCCGGCGCCGAGCGTGGCGGTGGCCAGCGTGCCGCTGAAGGCCGGGCGGCTGTCGTCGGTGACGCCGCTCGCTGCGATCGGGCCTTGCGTGCTGCCGACATCGTCGGTCAAGCCGGTGGCGGTGATGGTCTGCTCGATCAGCACGAAGTTGCCGGAGCTGGAACCGACCGCGCCCGACACGGTGTTTTCCATCCGCGCGGTGAAGGTGTGGGTGCCGATCGCAAGTGTCGGCGTCGTGAAGCTCCAGGTGTTGCCGCTGACGGTCGCGTAGCCCAGGCGGGTCGCGCCATCGAACACCGCGACGGTGTCGCCCAGGCCGAGCGATGCGTTGATGGTGCCGTTGAGCGTGGGTGTCGTGCCGTCGGTGCTGGTGCCGCTGGCGAAGTTGCCGGTCACCGAGCCGTTGGTCGCATTGGCTTCGGTCGCGCCGGTGATTGCCAGGGTCTGCCCCGGCGTGCTGAGCAGCGAGATCACCGTGAAGCCCATGTCGGAGCTGACGACGCGGCCGTTCGCGGTGG
>CAHJWV010000084.1 GCA_903643055.1 Burkholderiales bacterium
CCGCGCCAGCTCCCGCTCCGTCACCAACGCCTACCCCCGCACCGACGCCTGCGCCGGTACCGGCCCCAGCGCCGACGTCCAACACCGGTTGCCAACCGGCATGGACGTCCACCGACGTCTACCCGAGCGGGAAACAAGCCAGCGTTGGCAACATCAACTACCGTTCCAACTGGTGGAGCCAAGGCCAGAACCCCGCGTCCAACAACGGCGCCGTCAACAGCGGACAACCCTGGACCAAGGTGGGTGACTGCGGTGGTGCAGCGCCTGCTCCGGCCCCAGCACCTGCGCCCGCTCCGGCACCTGCTCCAGCCCCGGCGCCCGCACCGGCCCCAGCACCGGCTCCAAACCCTGGTGCCGGCGGGCGGGCTTACATCGGCTACTCGGGTACCTGGAACACCAGCATCTATGACCTGACGCCGGCCAACATCCCGAACTACTTCACCCATGTGAACCTGGCTTTCGCCAAGCCGAACACGCAGTACGTGAAGGGCAGCTATGCGTTCGACCAATCGATCGCCGGCTTCGAGTTCGCAGAAGGCGCATCGACCAATAGCGGCCAGCGCTTCTTCAGCGCGCAGCAAGCCCAGGATCTGCGCAACAACATCGCGGCCTTGAAGGCGCGCGGCACGCAGGTGTGGCTGTCCTTCGGCGGCTGGGCTTACAGCCAGGGCAGCGAGTGGGCCAACTTCAACGCCAAGAACGTCGTTGACTTGGCACTCGACCTGGGCGCGTCGGGCCTCGACCTCGACTGGGAAGTCAACGGTTCGTCGTGCAACAAGCAAGACGCCGGCAGCTTCAGCTGCAACACCGATGCGCAGATCGTCGGCATCATCGACTCGGCCTACAGCGAGATCCAGTCGCGTGGCGCGAAGCTCGGCATCTCGGTCGCAGGGTGGTCCACCGGTGCTTACTATGTCAAGGGCTCGCCGTTCGAAGAAGGCAAGGTGCAGTGGGGCTCGCCGTTCGGCGGCGTGATGTACACCGTCGTCAAGACGCGGGGCAACAAGCTCAGCCACATCAACCTGATGGCCTATGACGGCGGCGACTACTACGACCCACGCGAGGGCTACGAGTCTTACCGCGCGATCTACAACGGCCCGATCCACATGGGTCTGGAGATCGCTCCGGAAGGTGCGGGCGGCGCGGTGCTGAAGATTCCCGCCAACGGCGTGCGCTATGACGGCGATCTGCTGACCGGCGCCAACAACATGGCCACCCAGTACTACAACGTCGAAACGCTGGTGAACTTCATCAAGAACAAGGGCCGTTCCGACGATGGCTTCATGCTCTGGCAGATCTGGAAACAGCGCGTGCACCAACCTGCTCCGAGCGGTGCAGCCACCGAAAATTCGGCCGGCCAATATGTCTGCCGTAACTTGCCACTGAAAGGCGATTGCAACCAGACCATCCCGAACCTGCCGAAGCAATAACGCGCAAGGCGAGGTAGAAGGATCAGCGAGGGTTCACGATAAGTGACCCTCGCTTTTTTACATGTGAACCTGGCATGCTCATTGACCGTCTTTCAGGGAACACGCATGGATCGCCGCAAATTTCTGGGTTGGGCCAGCGCCGCTGCAGCGTCGTCGCTCGCGGGATGTGGCGGTGGTGACGGGTCGACGTCAGCCGCTCCGCTGCCGGCGGGCCTGGACTGGGCCCGCCTTGCGAGTGAATTGAGCGGCACGCTGATCCGCCCGGGCGACGCGCGCTACGCGCAGGCTGCGGCGGTGGCCAACCGGCGGTATGAAAGCGTGCAGCCGCAAGCGGTGGCCCGATGCGCCAGCCCCGATGACGTCAAAGACGTGATCGCCTTCGCGCGCCAGAACGCGTTGGCGGTCACGCCACGCTGCGGCGGCCACAGCTTCGGCGGCTATTCCACCAGCACCGGGCTGGTGTTGGACGTGACGCCGATGAACACGATCCAGGTCAACAGCGACGGCACGGCGACCATTGGCGCAGGCGCGCGTCTGGTGGATGTTTATGACCAGCTCACCGCCAAAGGCGTGTCGATCCCGAGTGGCACCTGCCCGACGGTCGGCATCTCCGGCATCACGCTGGGGGGCGGCATCGGCTTCATGGATCGCAAATACGGGTTGACCTGCGACAGCCTCGTGTCTGCGAAGGTGGTGACTGCCGATGGCCGCTTGCTCGATTGCAGCGCCACGCAGCAACCCGATCTGTTCTGGGCCCTGCGCGGTGGCGGCGGTGGCAACTTCGGCGTGGTGACCTCGTTCACTTTCAAGACCCACGTCGCCCAAGACCTGACCGAGTTCCAGGCTGCGTATGCCTTTGCCGATCTGCCCAAGGTGCTGGCCGCTTGGCAAACCTGGCAGCAAGGCTTGCCCGACGACATCTGGTCTTTCCTCGTGATCACGTTCTACAACGCCAAACAGCCCGCGAGTGTGCTCGTGTACGGCGTTAGCCTGCTGGACGAGGCCAGCCAGCTGCCTTACTGGAATGCCTTCAAGAGCGCAGCTGCGTCCACGCCGCTGTCGACCTCCACCGGCCGTCAGACCTATGCCGAAGTGATGCTTTCCGGCTGCAACGGCAAGACGGTGTCGCAATGCCACATGGTGGGCCAGACCCCCGATGCGGCGCTCTCGAGCTATTACTTCGAGTCCACGTCCGATTACTACAACCGGCCTTTGCCGGCGCAAGGCATCGATACGCTGGTGCAGGGCATCGACACGGCGCGCAAGGCGGGGCTGACCGGGCAGGTGCTGCTCGACGTGATGGGCGGCGCGCTTGGCCGCGTGGCCACCAACGCGACCGCGTTCCCGCACCGCCAGGCCTTGTTCAGTGCCGAGTACTACATGGACGCGCCACCGGGCAAGCCGGCGACCTGGCACCACGACATGCGCACCGCGATGAAGCCGTGGACCAGCGGCGGGGCTTACGTCAACTACATCGACCCGCTGATCGAAGACTGGGGCAACGCCTACTACGGCAGCAACTACGCCCGCCTCGTGCAGGTCAAGGCGGCCTACGACCCG
>CAHJWV010000085.1 GCA_903643055.1 Burkholderiales bacterium
CTGGCGGGGCTAGCGTTTGGCTTCGCGCAGCAAATTCGAGGTGCGCACTTTATGAGCCACACACTGTGGACCGGTTACCTGTGCTGGTGTGTGGCTGCAGCCATCGATGGATTTCGCCATCGCTCAGCTCGGCGCCTGCACACCGGCGGATCGGCTAGCAGCACATCTGCCGAGTGGTTGGCTCGCGCAAGAACTGGGGTGACGACCAGGGAGGCCATTGCGATCCACGATTGGGCTGAATCTGGAATGTCGGTGACACCCCAGAGTGATTGACGCGAACGCGACGCACAGAACCAGTTCTGTCGAATCCATCGGGCCTTAGCCCGCGGTGCGCGCATGCATCTGAACAGCACTGCATAGCGATCGCATCTGATGCGCGATCAAAAGCGCGGTGTGCGAAGAGCCCGGCGATACGGACAAACTGACCCGTTGAGCTGTCGCCATTGCCACCAAAGACTGGCTGACACCGTCGCCATTTAGAACCACAGGTATCTGACACAGAAATAAAAACGCCTCACAGTGCGAGGCGTCTTGAATTTCTTAATTTGACTCGAGCTTTTTTGGAGGCGCGGGCCGGAGTCGAACCGACCTACACGGATTTGCAATCCATCCACCCCATTTAAAATCAACAACTTACAAGCCTGCTATCAATTTAGCTTCTATTTCCGGGAAATGGTTGCGTAAAAAATACACATTACTTTCGCCCGCATCAAATTGCGATGTCTATGCGTGTACTCCTCCTCGACCTTGCACTGATGGAATGGACTCCAACCGCTAAACAGCCTTTCGGTTGGAAAAGTGCTGACCCAAGCATGGCAGCAAGCGCTGTCAATCAATCAACCTCGTCGGACACCCCCCAATGGAGGAGAGAAGAAGCTTTTGTAAAATTACAAGTTTGCTTTCACTTCCTTTTACATGCTCAGACTTCTTGCTCCTCTATTGCTTTTAGGATTTCTCAACGCCTGCGGCGGCGGCGATGACCCAGATGCTTATGAAGCAGATACGCCTACGGGTGGACCCGACAAACATTACACCGATCCGCGTCCTGGAACCACTGGTAGTCCTTCATCGGATTCAAGAATCGGGCTCAATGGGTTCTCATAGATCCCAACCGGTGGGAAGGCAGTGTTGCGGCTCAGGCTTTAACAAAGTTCTCGATCGTTGAGATCAACGAGGCCCCACACGTCGTCTTGTGGCCTTCGTAGGCGACCGGCACACCATCGATCGTGTGATTCGGATCGCCTTCGGCGATCATGCAATTGTTGTGACCGCGCTTCGGGCAGGTGCAGGCATCGCCTTTCAATGCGACTGGAATGCCGTCGACGGTGACGTGCGAAGCTCCGCTGGCAACGACTTTGCCGCCGTGGTCCGTGGGATCGCCGAGGCGGATGACTTTGGGCATTTCAACTCCTTGATGATCTTGGGCAGTAAGCCCGGCCGGCAATCGGCTTCAGACCGATGCAGGCAAATCTTCGCCATCATCTGTCGGGTTGGCTGTAGCGATGGCCGAAGGCAGGTCGACGCTGATGTAGGTTAGATCACCCCCTCGCACTTCGTTGACTTGAGCCCAGTACTGCCAGGTAACGGCGCGAGCATCGACGTCCAGGTGCTGCGCTTTCGGATGCGGGAAGGCCTGGCCTCGCTCCAAATAGGCCTGCCGATGCCACTGGTTGAAAACGGCAGCCATCGGGTGGTCTTCGGGCACGCTGGCGGCCCAGATACCCATCTCTGGGCAAGCTGAGCTGCCTTTGCATTGCTGAGGCGGATCAGGTAGGTCGCCATAGCGCGCAATGCCTCGGGCTACCAACCGGTGCTCAGGCACGTCCTCTTGCACAGTGACCGCCACGGGCTGGCCAAGGTAATGAAACTGGATGCGACCATCTTCGGGCCGAAGGCCAGAGCGGCTGCGATCGAACAATTCGCCTGCTTCATAGCGCATCGGCACCTGAGTCTCGTTCCAGGCCTGGTGCTGCTCTGTAGTGACATGCATCAACCGTGAAAGCCAGTAGCCAGCCTCGGGTACGCGTGTGCTTTCGTACTGTGCCAACACCTCGACCTGCGGCCGCTCGGGCAAGGTTTGTCCTTCAGGGATGTGGGCACGCCCTGTTCGTTGCGAGGCGGGGCTGGAGACTGACTTGGGCGGCGCCGGGGGCACGAGCACCACGGCCTTTGCGGCGTCGATTAGGGTTTCCCTTTTGCCGTCCCAGGTCGGGAGACGGGCCGGCGGCAGGGGCAGCACTTTGTCGAGGTTAGGCAGGCGCAGGTCGGGGTTGCGGTACAGGACATCACTCAAAAGCCGGTAGCGCTCTTCTCGGGCGGGGTCGGCGGCCGGGCCGCCCTCCATCATGTCAGCACCACCAAAAATTGTTCCCAGTCCGCCAGCGCTCTCCTGGCTTCCCATCTTGACGCCTTCGTGTAGTACCAGCAGCGCCCTAGAGTATTTTTTTTCGATCTCCAAATCGATGCCCAATATGAGGGCAGCCTTTCCGTGACCCTGAGCGAAGCTGCACTCCAGCATCTGGAGACCGATCTTGCGATTACCCCAGAAACCTTCTTTGGGGTTGTCATAAGTGGCAATGAGTTTTTCGCCCAAGAACGCCTGAGCGCGCGGGCTGCCCTTGTCCGCCGCCAGCTCCCAGAAGGCATAGGCCCGGCTGATGTCGCCGTTGACGCCCAGCGCGTTCTGGTGGAACGTGCCCATGGTGTCGAAGGCTGCCGGGATGCCCAGCCTCATTGCTTCTTCAACGATCTGAATTGCGCGCTCGGTGTCAGGCAGCACTTGGTAAAGCTCGGTGCCGTCGCCTTCGCTCAGCACGCCGGCCAGGTTCATCATCGCTTTCCAATGCTTTCGCTCGGCAGCCTTGGCCCACAACTCAACCGCCTTGGGGTAGTCACGCTGGTTTGGCCACAGGTCCCTGCTGGTCACACGCATCCCCTCCTGGAACCAGGCCTCGGCCTCAGGGTCGAGGGGAGGCACCGCATTGGCTTCGTGCTTGCACTCGAAGCTTGGGCGATGCGGGTCGAAGGCTTTGAGTGCCATGTTGCGTGGCAAGACGTCGGCAGGTTTTGCGTTCATGGGGCAGGCGGTCAAGGTCAGCAGACTGGCAAACAGGATGCAGAGAAGGCGGGTCATGGTGTGCACTTAGCCATGGCGGAAGTTGATTTTTCGGTCGTCTTGGAACGGAACCAAATAACCCGTGAGGGATGTGCCTTTTGTCATTGCGGCTTTGTTTTGAAGCATGACCCATTTCCAGTCCTCAAACGCCGCAGCAATAGCCACTCGGCCACCATCGCCACCAGTGGTTTTTCCATATCCCCCTGCGTGCTGCCGCCACACGCGCTGGCGCAACGCCTTGGCCTTGTCGTGGTCGTCGGTGGCGATGTTGATCTCGCTGTCGGCGGCCATGGAGCGCTGGTTCAGGTTGGCGCTGCCCAGGGTGAAGAATGCATCGTCAATCACCATCAGCTTGCTGTGGATGTACACCTGCCGGTAGTTCAGCCCCGGCGTGGGAAGCGGCTTGCCCTTGTTAAAGGTCGTCAACCGCCCAAGCAGCACCTTCATCCCAAGACCCTCCAACTCACCCGTTCGGGGTAGCTTCGTTGGCGCATGCACCGCCATCGCCGAGCTGTACAAAGCGTCGGCTTTGCGGGTGTCGACATAGTTCTTGGGCTTAGGCAAGGCCCTCATTGGCTCAGTCGGGTCCATCCCGGCATTCAAGTATTTCTTCTGGATGCTGTCACGCTGCCGGTCATATTCCATCGAATCGTTGACCGCCTTGTCTTTGTCTTGCATGGCGGCGTGCTGGTTGGGGATGCTGTTGGCTTCTCCCAGGCTTTTGACCATGTCATAGGTGCGCGGGACCATGCCGTCGTCTTCTGGCCAGGGGATCACCACGAACAGATGCAGCATCGTGCTTTCTTGCGGACGTTTGCATGCACCCTGGAACCCCTTCATCAACTTCTGGCGCGTCTCCTTCAGGTTGCGCACCCATTCTTCATAGAAGAAATACTGGTTCTCGATGTAGATGTAGTCGCGGGCGAACTGCGGCGCATGAAAGTAGGTCTTCTTGATGGTCTTGTCGGCCTCCTCGGGCTGGGTGCGCACGATCTGCGCGCGGTAAGGGCTAGGCACTTTTGCCAGTTGGGCGGGCAGTACATCGGCATCGTCGGGGCGAGCTGCACCGCCCGCACGCTTCCAAGCGTCCACGAAGTTCTTATGCACGCCGCGCAGTGCCGGGCCCACGATGCGGCACACGTAGTCCTGAAACGGATCGCGGCTGATTGAGTGATGAGTCGGCAGTTCCTGGGCCGTTTTCGTGGTGCGCGCCCAGTCCACTTCACGCAGCGGCGTGTCGAACTCGTGCTCAGGCGTGTCCCAGTAGTCGGTGATGGAGTTCAGACCCATGACATAGCCCACGGCCTTTTTGCCACCCTCGTGGGCGTAGTCGATCAGAATGGTTTTCTGATGATGGGTGGCGTGATCTTCGATCAGCCCTTTTTCATGGGCGAGGCCGAGGTAGTCGCCCGCGGCACTGCTGGGGGGGTCGGCCTCGTCAGCCAGATTGCGCTGCACTGCGGGCTTGTTGCCGCCACGCGTGCGCCATTCGATGCGATTGGCCGTTGGCTTGCCGTTCCTGCCGGCCTGAGTAGCCGCCGCTTTTACATCGCGCCACCACTGCACGCAGTAGTCGTGACGCAGTTGCTCGGGTGTGCGGCCATCGCTGCCGCCCAACGTGGGCGGGGGCAAGGAAAGGCCCACGTGCGCCAGGTCTTCGCGCGTGGTGGTGGGACTGTCCACGAGATAGCCGCCGCGTTGGTCGCCAGTGAAGCCGGTCAAGTTATTTTGCTTCTTGGCCGCCAGCCCCGCCTCGTACCAAACCAGCAAGCGCACCTTGACGCCACGGCTCACAGCAGCGTCCAGCAGGCTGCCATAGGGTTGGCCGCGCGGCCACGACCGACCCTCGCGCACAAGTTCCATGCCGGGATCAAAGCCCCAGCAGATCAGGTCGATGCTGTTTACAGCGGCCTCAATGTCGCGTGCGATGCATCCAAACGCCTCTTGTCCGCACATGAGCACGTCCAGGCCGTTGCTGGATGTGATGGGGTGGGTGCGGTCAACATGATCATGCTCAAGCAGCCATTGAAGAGAGCCACTGGCGCGGCGGCTTTGTTCGTCAATGCAGACCTCGTCCGCGCGATGGGTGGTTGTATCGCTCATCAATCAACTCTTGAGTTTGTTTTACGCCAACGAGTCATCGTCGCTGGCGTAATCGTCGGTACGACCTGCACCGCCCGTGGGGCCGCGAAAGCCCTGGTTGGCAAGGCGCATGGCATTGTTGTCATGATCGAGTTGGTCGTGAACGGCCAGATCGAAGTGGGCCCCGTTGCTGAGCTTGACCACGTAGGCCGTCGTGCCCGGCTGATGATCTTTGACGACCAATTGCCCCAGGCCATCGGTTACGCCTGTTTCGACCAGGGTAGCGCCTTTGTACAGCTCATACGGTTCATTAACGATGCGGCGGTTGCCGGCCGCATGCGAGTTCAAGCTGAACGCCAAACTTTGCTTCTGAACCAGATCAGTCAGGCCTATGGGCTCAGGCAACTTCGGCCCCGGCGCATTGGCCGGCCCGCTGAGCTGGTGGCCGCCTGCCTGCTGGCGCCAGGTGCCGTTCGTGCCGTGCTCGATCCCCGAGGCGCTCCACTTGCTGAAGCTGGTGCCGCCGTTGATCACGACTTCTTCCTTGGCGGTGATCGTGATGCGGTTGGCCGTGTGGGTGATGTTGAGTTTGGCCAGCGTGTTCACGCTGTCTTTGAGCGCGGTGATGTCGATGTCGCCGCCGGCGGCCACCAGCCGCATGCCGGCCTTGTACGCAAACAGCCGTACCGCCTCTTTGACGCTGACCAGCAGGCTCTTGCCGGCGCTGATGCTGGTGTGCTGGCCACTGGTCAAGGCGGTGTGGGCCTG
>CAHJWV010000086.1 GCA_903643055.1 Burkholderiales bacterium
ACTGGAGTTCAACGTGTGCTCTTCCGATCTTGAAGCCGGCTGGAGCGTCGAATGCCCGAAGGCGTCGATGTACATCTGGGCGCGCATTCCCGAGCCTTACCGTGCACAGGGCTCACTCGAATTCGCCAAGCGCCTGCTCGACAAGGCGAAGGTCTCGGTCTCGCCCGGCATCGGCTTTGGCGACCATGGCGATGACCATGTGCGCTTTGCACTGATCGAAAACGAATCGCGCATTCGCCAGGCGGTGCGCGGCATCAAGGCGATGTTCAAGGCCGATGGGTTGCTGGCTGCAGACACCCCGGAGCGGGCCGCTTCGGCGGGCTGAGCCGAAGCGTTTGAGTCGAACCATTTCGCTGATCTGCCCTACCGAAGCGCCGGAATGGTTCGGTAGGGCGCTTTGCTTTGACGGGTGCAGGTACAGGTGCAGATACTGGCCCGGGCGCAGCGTTCGATGCTGCTGATCGAACGCGTCAGCTGCGGCGTTGAAAGATCTGTTCGAGCGCCACGTCGATGACGACACCGCAGGCGCTGTAAAGCAGCGAGCCGATCAGTGCGGCAGCGAAGCCCGCCACCGCGAGCCCATCGAGCATCTGCGCGGCGAAGTAAAACATCAGCGCGTTGATGACGAATAGGAAGAGTCCCAACGTCAGCACGGTGACCGGCAAGGTCAACAGCACCAGCACCGGCCGCAGCAGCGAGTTCAGCAAGCCCAGCACCAGCGCGGCGATCATCGCCGAGCCAAAGCTCTTGACGTCGACGCCTGAATACAGATGAGCCACCAAGAGCAGCGCGGCAGCATGCAACAACCAGCGAAAAATGATCTTCATGGCGCGACAGCATAGCGCCGGGTCGCCCTGTGCGCGTGATGCGGGTGAACCGGTGGGCCTGCCCGCTCACTGGATTGCGATTGAGGAAGCAGGTGTTCGACCGGGACCGATGCGGGCCATCGGCATCGGCCCAGCGAACAAAGGCGCACCTGTGTGCCTGCCTGCCGTCAGACTCGCGGCACGACTCAGTAGCCCGGCGCAGGAGGGCCGTCTGTATTCGGGCTCGCGTTGGGTGGAGAGATGGTGGTGCCGAGTTCAGGTGGCGTGATGCCGAATGCATTGAAGTCTGACTTCACGCCGTCATACCAGTCGTCTCGCTGGGCATCTCTTTTCGCGTCTTCCTTGATCGACGCGAAGATCGAATAGATCATGCCTCCGATCGCAGCGGCGCCCCCGACTGCGCCCGCGACCGCGCCGGCAATGCCGCCAATCACGGCCACGGATTCAACCGCGGCCTGGGATAACTGAGTCATCACGCGGGTGGCCAGATAGGCGGCCACTTCCACAGAGCCCGCGACGGCGCTGACACCGTTGAGCGCCGCGAAAGTCCCTTGGAAGCCGGCGCCGACCTTGTCGCCGCGCGCCGCGGCATCCGACGCGGAAATCGATCCGGCAACCAAACCGATCACGTTGCCCAGAACGCCGCCCAAGGCCTTGCCGACGTTCTCCATGTCCTTGATCCAGTTGCCGGATTGGAGATGTTTCCCGAAGTCCGTGCCGCGACTGATCTGGTCGGTGATGAACTTTGCGCCGCCCTCGGTCATCAGGCCTGCCGCTTGCAAAGACTGGGCGACGGTCATGCCAGGCGTTCCCTGGGTGCCGGTCGCCGCGCCTGCGATCAATGCCCCCGAGAGCAGGACGCTGGAGGCCGCGTGCATGACGCCCGCTTTATAGGCTTCTGAAACCCCATCCGGCGCTTTGCTTTGCCACGTGGCGCTGGCCTTCAGCATCTGGTCGTCGAACTTGGCTCCTCCCCGTGCGATGTCATCGACGGAGCGCAAGAAGGCCACGATGTCCTTGGCTTTCGGCCGCTCGGGGCCCGGAGGCGCAATGCTGTCCAGATTCTTCTCGATGATTTGCTCAAGGGCAGGGTCGTTGGCGTCTTTGATGCCAAGGCCCTTGTACAGATCCTGGATGCTTTTGCCGTCCAGGAGCTGATCCCGCCCGACCTTGGCCGTGGTGTCATTGAACTTGTCGGTGCCCTCCTTCACGGTTGGGTCGTCGAACATGCAGTCATAGACGGCCTTGTTGACGCCGGTCTCGATCAGCGCCTTGTCGGTGGGGGTGCCTGCATCGGTCAGCCGCTTGAGGTCTTCGCCCGAAGTGATGTGGTCGTAGCCGGTGCGGACCTTGTCCTTGATGTCCTGAGGTGCGTTCCCCAGCGCTTGCTGGAGGTTGGGCTTGATGTCGAGTGCCTGCGCGTAGAAATTGGGTTCTCCGACGAACTCGGTGAGCGCCTGCGTCGTGCTGACCGGGTTGCCGTCTTTGTCCTTCTTGTTGAAGGCATCCTCCAGTGCGTGGCTGCTCGACGCATTGTCGAAGCGTCGTTGCAGCTCGGCCTTGAGCTGTGGGTCGGAATTGACCCTCGCATGAAGCGCAGCGGGCACTTTTTCGTTCATGAACTTCTGAACGTCCGGATCCTTGGTTAGCTGATCGATCTTGGACTGCACGTCTTTATAGAACGCATCGCGCTGCTCGCCCGGTGAGGGGCCATCGCCCACGTAGCTTGCGCCCTTCTCGGTATCAGGCGTCTGATAGGCCTCCTGGCCCATTTTGAAGGTCGCAAGCGTCTCGCTCAGCTTGATCAGTGCCGCTGTCTTGTCGGCTGCATTGGCATCGGTTTTGCCCCCGTTGAAATAGTCCGCGCCGAGCTTCTTGAAGTCACCGGCCTCGGCTTTGACGACGTCGGCGGTGGCATCGACGTTCAACTGAGATATCAGTTGATCGGCGCTGCGGCCGTCGATGCCTTTCAGTGATGAATAGCCGTCTTTGCCGAAATCCTTCAGCCGCCCGGCTTCGGTGCCGTGGTTCGCGACTTCATGATCGCCGTCCTTGGAAAACCCGTCGACGCGGTCATTGCCGGGGTCGTTGCCTGACGAGTTGTGGGTGATCTGCTGTCCTTTCTCGTCGACGTTTTTGATGTAGTCGATCACCTGTGAAGCGCGATAAGCCGCATTCGCGTCATGCTCGTAGTCCCCGACCTGGTTCTTCAGGTTGTCCTTCACGTTCTCCTGATTACCCAGGTTCTTGAGCGTCGGATTGGCGTCGATGATTTCCTGCGCGCTGCGGTGATCGTCGTCAGGCTGGACCTGGTTGGCCAACGGGAGCAGGGGCAGTGCGTTTCGGGTTTCTGACTGCGTGTCGCCGCCCTTGAGGCTTGACCAGCCAAACTGCCCGAAGTCCTGAAGCCGTCCGGCTTCCGTGCCATGCTGGGCGTCGCCCGAATTCGTGAAGCCGTCAATGGTTCCATTGCCAACCGTATCGATCTTGCTGGTCGCGCCGCGCCCCCCGCTTCCAGCACGGTTCTTGATCTCCTTGCCGCTTTCATCGAATCGCTCGACGTGATCCAGCACGACGGTCGCGCGGTAGGCGGCGTCGGCATCGTGCTCGAAGTCACCCACCTGTTTTTTGAGCGCCTCCTTCAAGCTGGGCTGCCCAGGCGCGCCGTGCTGGTCGCCGAGATTCTTCAGCGCTGCGTTGCCATTGATGATGTCCTGCGCACTGCGGAAATCGCCAGCCGGGCGAGTCAGTTCGGGACCGAAGGTGTTGTTGATCGGCTTCGGCCCGGGTGGGGCTTCGGCATCGAGCCGGTGATCGGCCTTCAGCGCAGCGTTGCCACCTTTGAGGTAGTCCTGCAGCAAGCCCGCTTCCGTGCCATGGGCGCCATTGCCGTTGTCGTCGAATCCATCGATTCGGCCGTTCTCGGTGACTCCACTGGCGCGATCGTTGCCATTGGCATCCTTCGATGTCTTGATGTCCTCCAGCACGACGACAGCCCGGGCGGCCGCATTGACATCGGTATCAAAGTCGCCGACTTTTTCCTTCAGCTTGTCGCGCACGCCATTGTTGTTCGTCAGGCTCTTCAGCAGCGGGTTGGCGTCTTGGATGTCCTGGGCTCGCAGATCGTCAACAGCCGGTACCGGCTGCCGCTGGGTATTTCCATCGACAAGACCTTCATAGCCGTTGCCGCGCGTGAAGTCTTGCAGCCGCCCGGCTTCGCTGTCGTGACGGGCCTCGCCGTCTTTTGTATAGCCGTCGATGCGGCCATTGCCGATCTTGTTGCTGTCGCCATGCGGCGCCGCAGGCTTGCCGTCTCGGTCGACCTTTTCGATGTACTCGAGCAGCTTGACGGCTCGGTAAGTGGCATCGGCATCGTTCTTGTAGTCGCCGACTTTGTCGATGAGTTTCTTGTCGACGTTGTCTTGGCTGCCGAGGTTCTTGAGCAGCGGTGATTCATCGATGATCTGCCGCGCGCTGCGCGTGTCATCTGCCGGCCGCCTCTGATCCGCACTGGGCTTGACGGGAACGGTTTCCTGGTCTTTGGACAGCTTCTCGTCGGCAGCCTTCTCAAGCTTGTCGACCGCGTCTTGTTTCGCCTTCTTGATTCGATCGTCTGCGCTCAACGCCGTCGAGCCATCTTCCTTGCGCAGATCTGCGATGTAAGACACGACGTCTGTTCCGGCGCCGGTTCGGGGTGGCGTTATGTCATTGGTGTGGAGAGTCTCCAATGAGCGATGCAAAGTATCGATGACGAGTGGCGACATTCTGACGCCGCCTGCTCCGACGTTCGCCAACTTGAATGCCGCCTCCGGGCGCGCAGATGAATCTACTGTGTCAGTGGTCATTTGGAATCCTTGGTGTGAAGCACCGCGCGGTTGGCGCGTTCCGACCCTACATATGCCGGGCGCACCGCGTTTCCAAGAGGTGAAGAGAAATATTGAAGCTGCCTTGATCGGGCCCGCGGCAAGCGCATTCGATGAACGAATGGAGCGCACGAGGATGGTCCGGGCGCCCATCGTGCGCCAAGCCATGAAGCTGACTTTTC
>CAHJWV010000087.1 GCA_903643055.1 Burkholderiales bacterium
CCTGCGGGCCGCCTGCCTTTCACCTCCCACTCCTGCTCACCTCATTCGTGCAACTGAGGTTTGTCGCTAATCAGGTCTTGGGTTGATCCTTGTATTCAGTGATTGTCGACCCTATACTGAACTTTATGGTTCAGTATTTCTCCCGCCTCGACGCGTCCTTCGCTGCGCTGTCTGATGCGACCCGCCGCGGTGTGATCGAGCAGCTCTGGCGCGCAGACGCCTCGATCACCGATTTGGCCGAGCGCTTTCAAATGACGCTGACAGGCATGAAGAAGCACGTCGACGTGCTGGAGCAAGCGGGACTGGTCACCACCGAGAAAGTCGGGCGCGTGCGTACCTGTCGGCTCGGGCAGGGCGCGCTGGACGAGGAGTGGGCCTGGCTTGAGCGCTACCGCCGCATGTGGATGGCGCGCTTCGATGCACTGGACCAGGTTGTCGAGGAATTGAAACGTAAGGAGAAAGACCATGGTCGAAAGAAGTGAGCCTGTGGGCACCAGACATCCGACCTCGGCGGAGCGCAAGTCGGACCGCGAAATGGTCATCAGACGCATCCTCGACGCGCCTGCGCGCCTGGTGTTCAAGGCTTGGACGAGGCCTGATCTGTTCAGGCAGTGGTGGGTGCCGAAGTCGATCGGCCTGGTGCCGTTGTCCCTGGAACAGGACGTAAGAGTCGGCGGCGGCTACCGTCTCGTGTTCGACCTCGGCGACTCAAAGACGATGGCCGTCTTCGGCAGGTACATCGAGGTCACGCCGCCGTCGCGCCTGTCATGGACGAACGAGGAAAGTGACGACTGCGCCGTGACCACCGTCACTTTCGAGGAGAAGGACGGTCAGACACACCTGACGTTCTCCGAGCTCTACCCGACAAAGGAAGCACTCGACCGCAACAGCGGAAGCACGGAGGGGCTACCCGAGCAGTTCGCGCAGTTGGACGCGTTGCTCGCGACACCCGCCTGACGACTGCGAGCGCATTGCGGTCGAAGCGAGATTTTGAATATCGATTCACTTGTGACGGAGATCTCGGCCCCTTACGAGTCAAGTTATCGAGGTTCGCAGGCGCGATCGCCCATCCTCGAAGCCGCTGTGGAGGAGGGGCTACTCCTTGCCGTTTGCTAACGTCATATCAGACGTACATGACTGCTTTGAAAGGTTGATGTGGTTCGTTGGCGGTTCAGGCTTGATCGACAGCTTCAGACTGCCTGCAGCCTGTCGGATTTGGCTGGCGAATGTCGGTGGTCGCCGAAACCGG
Organism: Burkholderiales bacterium; assembly: GCA_903643055.1. The sequence goes on from CAHJWV010000087.1 coordinate 1,250, forward strand.
CCGCTCAAGTGCCGATCAGGCGGTGGGCCGCTCCACCTTGGAACTTGACGTTCAAGACAGGCTGGCCTGACAGCGGCTCAACTCGCCGAATTTCGACGTCCGACCGGCTGCTTTCAACAGGGGCGAACTGACGCTCTCGACCCATTGCTGTCGTACGTGCCCATGCACACCAGTGACTCGCTACAGGTAGTCAAGCGTGTGCGCTATGGCCTTGTGTTCGCCGACAATCCGCCGCGTGGAGACCGACTACTTCCGCACATTCTTGCTCGTTGTCGATTCGGGATCCATGTCCGAGGCCGCGCGCCGGCTCGAGATCACGCCGGCCGCGGTCGCACACCAACTCAAGCTGCTGGAGCGGGACCTGGGCACTCGCCTCGTGGTGCGCTCTGGTCGGACCGTGGCGCCCACGGAAGCGGGACACCGACTCGTCGATCGCGCCGCCACAATCCTGCGCGATCTCGGCAACCTAAAGGCAGCGATCGACGATGAGGCGGCCGCCGGTGAACTGAGGCTTGGCGCCATCAACACGGCGTTGCACAGCGTGCTACCCGAAATCCTGGCCGGATTCGTCAAGGTCCATCCGGATGCGCGGGTCGACATCCGCTCCGGCGTGACCACGGACCTGTACGACGCCGTGACGCGCGGCGAGCTCGACGCCGCGATTTGCCTGCACCCGCCGTTCGTGCTTCCAAAAACGCTGAACTGGGACCAGCTGGCCGATGAGCCCCTGGTGGTCATGGCTCCACCGAAGTGGGGCCAGCGCGACGCGCATGCGCTGCTGCGCGACGAGCCGTTCATCCGCTACCACCGGGCGCTCGGTGGTGGCAAGCAGGCCGATGACTACCTGCGTAAGGTCGGCATCATTCCGCGCGAGCGATTCCAGCTCAGTTCGCTGCCGGCGATCGCGATGCTGGTCGATCGCGGGCTGGGCGTGTCGCTGGCGCCCGACGCGTCGGTGCCGTGGTTGCGCGGGTTGCGCATCGCGCGGCTTGCGCTGCCCGACCAGCCCTACCGGCGGCGATTGGGTGTTATCTGGCCGCGTGCTTCGGTGCGGACCCGACTGATCCGGACCTTGGTTGACTCGGCGCGCAAGGTGGTTGCGCGGCGGTCCGACGCTCAGGCCTGATCGGGCACTATGCGTTGCGGCGCGCCGTCGTAGGTCCAGGTGTATCGGCGCGGCAGCGGTCCCTTGATGCGCGCACCCTGCTCGGTCTGCTCCCAAGCATGCGCCAGGATGCCGACCGAACGCGACAGGCAGAACAGACCGCGTGCAAGTGGCGCGGCAAAGCCCAACTCGGCGTAGATCACCGCGGTCGCGCCGTCGATGTTCATCGGAATCGGCTTGCCTTTGCCGGCCGACAACTGCGCTTCCACCGCGCGACCGATCGCAGCAAGGCGCCCGCTGATCTCGCCGCGTGCGGCCGCCTGGTCGACCAGCGCCAGCAACGGCGCGCTGCGCGGGTCGATCGGATGAAAGCGGTGGCCGAAACCCGGGATCACCTTGCCGTGATCGGCGACGAACGCGTCGAGCCCTTCGCGCACCGCGTCGGCTTGCGCCGCGCCTGCGTCGATGCGCGCGGCGATGTCCTGGTACAGCTCGACCGCCTGCTCGCCAGCGCCGCCGTGCACGTCACCCAGCACGTTGACCGCCGAGGCCATGGCACTGTTGAGTCCGACGCCGCAGGTGGCCGCCATGCGGGCGATCGCGATGCTCGGTGCCTGCGGGCCGTGGTCCACCGCGGACATCAGCGCGGCATCGAGCAGCGCGCCTTGCGCCTTCGTCGGCAGTTCGCCGCGCGTCATCAGCCAGATCATTTGCGCCAGGCTCACGCGCTTCTCGATCAGTTCCTCGATCGGGTAGCCGCGGTAGCGGATCACGCCGGGGCTCATCTCGATGATCGAGGTTCGCCACCAGTCTTCGCTCTCACGGCGTTCGGATTCGGTCGTCATGGTCACACCGCCCTTTGTTCCTTGAGTGCCTCGATCTCGGCCGGCGAGCAGCCCAGTTCGGCCAGGATCTCGTCGTTGTGCTGTCCCAGCAGCGGCGGCGGCGTCTCGACCGACGGCGCCTCGCCGTTGAGCTTGAAGCCGGTGCGCACGATGCGGATGTCGCGGTCCACGCCCGGTGCGTTCGGAAAAGTGCCGATCATCCCGCGCTCGGCAATCTGCGGATGCGCCAGCGCCTGCGGCACGGTGTATACCGGCCCGGCGGGCACACCGGCTTCGTTGAACCGCTGCCACCAGTCGTCGGCGGACCGGGAGGCCATCGCCTGCTCTATCAGCACCTGGAGCGCTAAGCGGTGCTGCAGCCGCGCGTGCCGGTCGATGAAGCGGGAGTCCCGCGCCCATTCGGGGTGGCCGAGCACCTGGCAGACGGCCTCGAACTGCTCCTGCTTGTTGGCCGCGATGTTCAGCAGACCCAGGCCCGTCTTGAAGGTGCCTGACGGACTCGCGGTCACGTTGTCGTTGCCCAGCGGCTGCGGCTCGCGGCCGGCGATCAAGTGGTTGGACACAGCCCAGCCCATCGTCGCCATGGCTGCCTCGAGCATCGACACATCGATGAACACGCCCTCGGTGCGCTCGCAGTCAGCCAGCGCCGCGGCCACCGCAAAGGCGGCGGTGATGCCGCCGATCGTGTCGGCCACCGGATAGCCGACGCGGTAGGGCGCGTTCTCCGGCGCGCCGGTCACGCTCATGATGCCGGACATGCCCTGGATGATCTGGTCGTAAGCCGGCAAGTCGCGCAGCGGGCCATCCTGGCCGAAGCCGGAGATCGCGCAGTAGATGAGCCGCGGGTTCTCCTTCATCAGCACGGCATGTCCTACGCCCAGGCGATCCATCACGCCGGGGCGGAAGTTCTCCATCACCACGTCCGCGGTGCGCACGAGACGGCGGAAGATGTCCTTGCCCTTCGCGTGCTTGAGGTTGAGGGTGATCGAGCGCTTGCCCGGGTTCTGCGCCAGGAACGACACGCCCATGTTCGTCTTGCTCAGCTCGACGTCACCGCCGAGCTGCCGCGCGAGGTCGCCGGTGCCACGCGCTTCGACCTTGATCACGTCTGCGCCCATGTGCGCCAATTGGTGGCAGGCGAAAGGGCCGGCCAGCACGTTCGTTAGGTCGAGCACGCGGATGCCGTGCAGGGGTTGGATGGCCATCGCCGTGTCTCCTTCTCGCAGCCTTGCCGTGATTCGTTCAGTCCGCCTTGATACCCGCCGCCTTCACGACGGCGCCCCAACGCTGCGTTTCCGCCGCGACGAGTTGCGACGCTTGCGCAGGCGAATTGGTCGCTGGCTCCAGGCCCTGCTCGGCCAGCTGCTTGCGACCTGGCGCCGAGTTCAGCGCCTCCGTGAAGGCCATGTTGAGCTTGTCGACCACCGGCTGAGGCGTGCCGGCAGGCACCGCAAAACCGACCCAGAAATCCATCACTACCTTGGGCAACCCGGCCTCCTTGGCCGATGGGACGTCGGGCAGCAGCGGCGAACGCTTCTCGCTCGTCACCATCAAAGCCCGCAGCTTGCCCGACTTGATGTGCGGCAACGCGGTCGGCAGCGAGGTGACCAGCGCCTGCACCTGGCCGCCCATCAGGTCCTGCAGCACCGCGCCTGCGCCCTTGTAGGGGACGTGCACGATGTCGACGCCAGCCGCGCTTTTGAACAACTCGCCGCCCAGGTGTGTGTTGGTGCCGTTGCCGCCCGAGCCGTAGTTCAGCTTGCCGGGGCTTGCCTTCGCCAGCGCGATGAACTGTTCCACTGTCTTCGCTGACAGGCCCGGGTTGATCACCAGGACGTGCGGCGCCGAGGCGGCGGTGATGACGTGCGCGAAGTCCTTCTTCGCATCGAACGGCTGCTTGGTACCAAGTGCGGGCGCAATCGTAAACGACATCTCGGTGGTCAGCAGGGTGTACCCATCCGGTGCGGAGCGGGCGACCGCGCCCCAGCCGATGTTGCCGCCGCCGCCCGACTTGTTGTCGACGGCGAGCGGCTGACCGAGGCCGTTGCCGACCTGTGTCGTGGCCAGACGAGCCACGATGTCGGTGGTTCCGCCGACGGCGTAGGGCACGACAACGGTGATCGGCTTGGTTGGGTATGCCTGGGCGAAGGCGGCGCCGGTGCCGGCCAGCACGAGGAGCAAAACGGCGAAGCGGCGGCGGTCGAAGTGGTTCATGGTTGTCTCCGGTGGGTTGCGATCGGTCGAGCTTCAGTCGACCTTGACGTTGGCCTCGCGCACGACGGCGCTCCAGCGATGCTGCTCGGTCTTCAACACCTCCGCTGCCTGCTGCGGCGAGCCGCTCATCGGAACGCTGCCTTCGGCCAGCAGTTGCGCAATGGTCTGTGGCTGCGACATCGCCTTCTCGACCTCGGCGTTGAGGCGCTTGACGATGTCGGCCGGCGTGCCGGCGGGCGCCACCAGCATCTTCCAGTCGCTGGTGTCGAAGCCCTTGTAGCCGCTCTCGGCGACGGTCGGCACGTCCGGCAGCACTGGCATCCGCTTGGACGAGCTCACCGCGAGCGCTCGCAGCTTGCGCGCCTTGACGAAGGGCACCACGGCCTGCGGTGTCGCGAAGTAGAAGTCGACCTGGCCGCCCAGCAGGTCGGTGGCCGCCGGCCCGGCACCCTTGTACGGAATGTGGTTGACCTTGATGCCGGCCTGCCGGGTGAAGACCTCGCCGGTCAGGTGCCCGACGGTGCCGTTGCCGGCCGAAGCCATCGTCAGCGTCGACGGCTTCTGCTTGGCAGCCAATACCAGATCGGCCAGCGTCTTGATGGCCGAAGCGGCGTTGACCACCAGCACCACCGGCTGCCCGGCCACAAGCGCCACCGGCACGAAGTCCTTCGCCGCGTCGTAGGTCATCTTCGGATACAGAGTCGGGTTGATGGCCATGTTGGCCGTCTGCCCCATGCCGAGCGTGTAGCCGTCAGCCTTGCTCTTGGCCACGGCATCCAGGCCGATGTTGCCGCCGGCGCCGGCCTTGTTGTCGACTACAAAGGTCCAGTTCGTCGACGCGCGCAGCTTGTCGACGAGCAGCCGCGTCACCACGTCGGTGCCGCCACCGGGCGGGAAGGGGACGATGAGCTTGATCGGCTGGTTCGGATAGGCGCCCTGTGCATGGGCCATCTGGGCAGTCCAGGCGGTGGTGCCCAGCAGCGTGGCACAGGCAAAGCGAAGCCATGGGGACATGGATGTCTCCTTGATGGGATTGGAGGGATGCGACTCGGTCAATCGAGCCGGTAGACGCGTCGGGCAGTGCCTTCGAACAGCGCCTTGCGCTCAGCGGCGCTGTAGCCCACGGTCAGTCGCTTGTAGGCGTTCCAGCCGACAGCAAAGCTGTACGAGCCCTTGTCGACGGGGAAATTGCTTTCGAACATGCAACGGTCGGCACCAAAGGCCTCGATGCAGGTCTCGATCCAGGGCTTCCAGGTGCGGGCCAGCAGTTCTGACGACGGCGGCTTCTCGTTCTGGTCGAAGCCGAAGCCGTTGATCCTCATGCCGAGGCCGCCGAGTTTGATGTGCACGTTTGGGCACCGGGCCAATTGGCGCATCGAGGCGCTCCAGCGTTCGAACACCTCGTCGTCGCGATCCCTGTAGGCGCCGATACGCACGATTCCGCCGCAGTGGTCGACGATGATCGTCGTTTGTGGAAAGGCCTGAGCCGTGTCGATCAGGTCGGGCAACTGCGGGAAGAACAGCCAGGCGTCGTAGGACAAGCCGAGCGGCGCCAGCTGTGCCAGGCCGGCGCGGTAGGCGGGGTCGAGCAGCAATCCTGCAGGCGCGGCCGTCAGCGGATTGGCCAGCGTGGTGTCGACATCCCACGCAGTCAGATGACGAATGCCACGGAAGCGGCCGCGTCCGGCTTCAACATGCGCTTGCAACACCTCGCGGACGGCGGCGCCGAGCCGGAGGTCGGCGTGGCCGACGATGCCCGCCGCGATGGCGATAGGTGCGTCGGCGTCGGTGGCGCCCACCACGTACTCGGTCTCACCCACGGCCTTGAAGGCGGCCGGCCCTGAACCTCGGTAGCGGGTGAGCGCCTGCATGTAGACGGAGGCCTGGACGGCGTGACCCGAGCTTGCATCGGCGATGTAGTCCTCGGCAAGATAACGCCAGCCCGTGCGGTCGTAGAAGTGATGGTGCGCGTCGACGATCGGCAACTCGGGTTCGAGGATGGGCTCGCGGCGCGAGAGGAGCCACTCGTCGCGCACCGGCAGGTAGTTCGTGGAGGCGTTCATGCGCGCCCTCCCCAAGCTTCAGCGCTGGGGAGCGCTACCTCGGATCGGGGTCGAAGGTGTTCCATGCCCGGAGTGTGGGCGGCGCCGGACACGAATCCAAGCCAGGGTCTTTTGGATCAGATCAAAGTTTCGCTATCAATCAGTATTCCGAATCTCGCATGGCAGAGGCAGCATGCCCCGGGTTGACAAGGCCGAAAGACCGCTTGGGGAAGCCGGGACGACCGTCCGTTCTTGGCCGGGACCCTCCAGTTCGCAGCTGCGCCACGAAGCTGACCTTGGCCGACCGAGCCAGCGCAGCGGGAAGTCAACTCGCGGCGACGCTTGAGGAGACCCGGTCCCGGCCACTTCCGGTCGCTCGCCCATCAAGAAAATCGTGTCGCCACCGACCGGTTCCAAAGTACAGCACACGTAGCTCTGCCACCGCGCGCGGGGACGAAATCTCCGAACCGGTCGCTCATGGTTTGTCATGCCCGCCGGCACCAAGGGCCGACGGTAGGCCTGCTGGTCAAGGGACCGAACTGGCGGTTTCGACCCAAGCGACTGTACGAATATGCAAGCGGAATCCTGTCATTCAGCCGAGGCGTCGTTTCGGATGAGCAAGCGGGACATCGAAAGCAAGGTCAGGCTTCCTGAAGTTTGACCTCGCAATTGCCCTGATGCGGTGAACTATGGGCCATCGGCTCGCTGAAAAAACTGATCCACCTTGTCAAAGTAGGCACGCTTGGCTGCATGGTCGGGGAAGGTGCTGACCAGCAGCATGTCCTGACGCACCACCGTCTTGTCCTGCTCCGTCACGCGACCGCCTTGCGCCAGTAGTTGCAGGAGTCTTTCCAGCCGTGCTGTCGGCTCGTAGACCACCTTGCCGATGCGAACGTTGTCGTAGTTCTGGCATTCCTCCCGCTCAGGGAGCCAATTGCGGCGGGTCCATGAACTGGCCGCGTGGTCATCGCCCTGCTCCCGCTCGTCCTGCACCACGGGTCCCCAGTAGGCATCGACTTCAGCGAGGCATTGCTCGGTGGTTTTTCCACCAATCCAGTTGCCCTGGCGAACAAGGTGTGGAATGTGCTTTTGCTCGGTGACGTAGCGGTGGCACCCTCGCGCCTTGAGGCCGACCTTGAAGGTGGCCTTGCATGCGGCGTGGCTGGTGATGCCCATTTCTTGGGCCTGGTCGCGGCCCATCTGCAGGTCACGATCGGCCTGGTTGACGCGCTTGCCGCTGACGTCGTAGTGGACCGGTTCGTCGTCAAGCTCGGCTTGCTGCGGGTTGAGGTTGATCCCATTCAGCATCAGCAGCAGCGTGGGTAGAAAGCTCAACAACGCGAACACGCCCACGCCAATCGCCACGGCCCTCAGTAGCCTGAAGATGCTGAGCCATGGCTTTCGCGGAGGGGAATTTGGCTTGTTGTTCACTGGGGTTTTATGGCCGTGACCACGCCGCCTATGGTGTAGACCTTGTGCGCCCGCTCGGAGCTGAACACGTAGAGCCTGAGTGGGGTCGTGCCGTCTTCACTGACGACCACCTGGAACAGGCTGCCAACGCGGGCGTGCAAGGTACACATTCTGAATGCCTCGTCGCTCATGCTAACTTCCGGATACTCCATGAGCTTGCCGCCACAGTCCGCTTGGGCCTTGTCCAGATAGCGGTTCAACTTGGCTACCGCTTCGGCATTCTTGCGAATCGCTTCTCGCCGGAAGTCGTCGTCGGACCACGGTCTTGACGCGCTGCGCGCGCTTGCGATGGCCGAGGCCTGCGGCGCGGGTGGGTTTGGCACATGTTGATTGAGCAGGCCCACACCCAACGCCTGCAGCCGGTCAAGCCGCCGATAGCGTGCTTGGTTGTCAACCGCGTTCTGGTCTGCGGCCAGTGCGGATGCCGACAAGATCATGCCGATGGCCAATGCGAAATTGACGTTACACATCATGGCTTGCAATGTTGGGAAGTCACGGCGCGGATCAGCTCATAGACGGTGCGGCTGCCGTTGCCTTCGATCAGCGTAAAGCGGGTGTCGCTCTCCGGCAGGATGGCGTTGACATCGAGGCCGCCCCCTCCTTGGTCATGCTGCCAGACCATCTTGGTGCCTCGCACGGCCCAACGCCCGGTGAATCCGCCGGGGCGGTCAATGCCAAGCAGGCTGTCTTCCATGGCATAAGTCCCGTCGTCTTTCAGTTCAATGCGGCGCATCTGGCCACCTTGCCGAGAAGACCATACGCCCACCATCTTGCAAGGCGTGGCGTTGCGCGAACCGGGCAATCGCCCCTGCAGCCACAACGCAGTCAGGCCGATGATCAGGGCAAGACCGCCGATGAGCATGCGGCGTGAGCCGGATGCCTTGATCAGAGCGTACCCGACCAATGCACCGAGGATGACGATGATCAGCACGGAGCGACTGGGCATGGCGCTCATCACCCGTTCGCGCCAGTGGATGGCCTGGGACGGCGAGGAGGCGGCCTTGGCCGCATCCGGCGCCGTGGCAGGCGTATCGGCAGCCAGCCCCCCAGCGATGTAATCGTCATCGTCCGCATGGGGCTCGAAGCCGGCGCAAGAAGCCTTACCCTGAAAGAAACCCCCACCAGGATCCTTGGCGCCATCGGCCACCCCCGCCGCGACAACGGTGCCGTCGGTCAGGACCACCATTTCGGCTTGGCCTGGCTCGATGCCCAGGCCCGGGTCGACCAGTGGGGTCACCTTGGCCGAGATCGGGTTGAATACAGCCAGTGGGTTGGTGGAGAGGGCGCAGCCATCGGGCAGCCATTGGGCATCCGCGCCCATCTTTCGACCGAGAAAGATGTAGGCCCACCGCTGGGACTGGCTCTCCCACAGCAGGCTGAGGCGCGTGGCTGCGCTGCCACCGTCTTGCCAGAAGCGGGCGGCTTCATCGTTGATCCCGACCGACTGTCCGCTCGCAGCATCCTGAATCGTCAGCAAGGGCTGCTGGCTGCGGATCGGCGCCCCATAGGCCATGCTCTTGGTGTGCCACTGGGGCTGCCACGCCGCCCATGTGGAGTGGGCTTCATCGAGCACGAGCACGTCTTCGTCGTTGGCGATGGCAAAGGCGCGACCGCCGGGCAGCAGACCGAGGCGAACGCGTCCCCGGACCTCCTTCTGAACATGGATGGACCCGCACGGTTGCCAGCGGTTGGCGGCCTTCTCCCAGGCCTCGCAGATCATGGTGCTGTCGCCATCGACGCCGACATGAATCACGCGGCCCGATGGCAATTGAAGGGTGCTGTCGTGCATCCAGGTGCGTTTGCCCAAGGTGCCTGCATCAGCCCATAGGCGGGCCACGGGATCCCAGATGCGCGCCATGGTTGGTGCTGAACCGAAAGGGCTTTCTGGAGCGCCCACCAGCATGATGCGGTCGTCGGTCAGGCGCGCTGCGGACGGTTGTTCACGCCAAAGCGGCGCCGTGCGCTGCGGGTCCGGCGTGGTGGGCTCCCAGCGCATGATGTGCTCGGGCGTGAAGACCAGCGCACCGCCATCAGGACGCGCCACCAAGGTGATCTGCGTTGATGAGCCCGCCAGGCCGGACGGACGATTTGGCGTCGTGTGGCCGGCCACTTGCCATGCGTTGTTCGCGGGGTTCCAGATCCATGCCCAGGGGATCGGACCCCGGTGGGATATCCAGGTGCCTCCGGCCGTCAGCACCTGGCCTGTGCTGAGCAACACGGCCGAGTGCCCGTACAGGGGAATGGGCAGCGTGGCGGCGTCTGACCAGGTCTGTCCCTTGGGGTCCCACACCTCGACCGACGACAAGATCTGCCCGTCGGCGCCGATGCCCCCGGAGACCATCACGCGCCCGTCGGGCAACCAAGTCGCGCTGTGGCTGTATCGGGCGACCCGCGCGGGCGGCAAGGGTTGCCAGGACCGAGTGGCAACGCTCCAGAGTTCGGCGCTGGCCAGGGCATGCCCGGCATCGTCGAACCCACCCACGACGAGCAGGCTGCCATCGCCCAGCACCGTGGCCGTGTGTTTGGCCCGGGCTTTGGTCAAACCTGGTAGCGGGGTGACGCGGCCCGCCGAGAACTGTTCGACGCTGCTCAGAACCAGCGCGTCGGGGGTGTCGGTCAGGCCCGGATCCACTGCACCGCCGACGATCAGCACACTGCCATCGGGCATGAGATTGGCGCTGTGAAAGATGCGTGCTTCCGACAGCAAAGGCGCGGCCTGCCATTGGCGGGTGGCCGCGTCCCAGAGTGACAGCGCCGTGTAGGCTTTGTAGCGGGTGAGATCGTCCCTGAACTTGGGCTGGTCGCACAGGCCTCCGGCCATGAGCACCTTGCCATCGGGCAAAGCGGTGGCCGTGTGCATGTACCTTGCCGGCTCGGGGCACTCGGGGGCCGGTGGCAGCTTGCTCCATCCCCTGCGGGCGCGGTCCCACAGCTTGGGGGCAGGGTCGATGCTGCTGGGGTAGCCGCGCTGCTGTCGACCGTGCAGCGCCATGGTCTGCGCGGCTTGGCTGTCTTCGCTGTGCGTCCATGGACCCGCGCCATAGATCAGCACCGAGCCGTTGGGCAAGACGGTGGCGGTGCTGCCCGATGGCCGGTTCAAGTAGTGGCCGAAGGGGCGCAGCCGTCCGAAGGCGATGGGCTCTTCGTTGGCCTGTGGGCTGGCGTCCACAGGCTGAACGCTGTCGCACATGGCAGGCAGCGCCAGCGTGAACAGCGCGATCCCTGCCAGGCAGGCGCGCCCCCGGCGTTCAAGGCGACACCAGGTCACCGGCACCACACCAGGATCGGCATGGGTGCATTCACATCGGATTGACCTGGCAGCATGCGGGTTCCCGTGGGGTGGCCAATTCGTGGATGACCGTGATGCGCTATATCGACGGGGTTGCCTGATGCCCCGCTGCGGTGCGAGTCAGTCCTTCGGCTTGGCCGCCTCCGAGGCGGACAGATGCACCAAGCCCTTTTTCGCGAGATTGTCGAGCGCGAGCACCAGGATGCCGTCGACCCAGGCCGCGTCAACGCGGTTTATCTTGAGCACGCCAAACACGGGATCAAACCCGAGTCTGCCGGCGATACGCGCGCCCCAGATCGGCGCTATTGAGCCCGCGTGATCTAACAGCTGCACGTCAAAAGCGACGGCGCCTGCCTTCGAAAACAGATTGGGTTTGGACTTGGTGGTCGAGGCGATGCGCAGCAGCAGCACAGGCCGGCCCGATGCAACGGATGCCATGTCCAGGGCGGTGCCAGGCGCAGGCGCCGACACCAACACGCCGATGCCGGCCAGCCCGTTGACGGCAAGCACCTTTGGAGCCCGCTCTTGCATGAGGCCGCCAACGTCAAGGATCTTCCACTCGACAAAGTCCGGATCGGGGCCTGCCGATGCCAAGCCCGGCTCACGCAGGTCCGTGTCGACGTAGACGATGTCGAACGAGGTCAGCGGCGCACGTACCGGGCTGGCATCCATCGCCGCGCTTGCAGCAGGCGCCGGCATATCGGCTGCCTGAACGGAAGCAGGTGCGGTGAGCACGGCGCAGGTCAGTGAGACGAAGACGCAGAGTGTGAAGCAGTGCATGGCGGTGGGAAGCGTCAAAGGATTTAGAGGGGCACGAGCGTGGGCGCGATTTCGCTGCCAGCTGCGTCCCGCGGGCTCTGCGCAGGTAGCGTAACGAAGCCGTCCCGCGCGAGCCCGCGCAACGCATCTCCGGCAAGCGTCTCGGCGCGCTGCTCCATAGTCCAGCGTGACCTGTTCGTGAGCGACGCCAGCTTGCTTTGCCACACAAGTTGGCGAGACGCGGCGTTCCACAGCACCGCCTCATAGCGGATGTACTGCGCCGCGCCGAAGGTGTCGAGCCGCTGCTGTGTGAGCACGAGCGCGTGGCTCGCGCGTGGTGCATGTATGGGGTCGTTCCAGGCGCGTTCGAGCGCCGCCAAGTCGGGCAACGCTCGGTCGAGGCCAACGAAGCCGGACACCGCGAAGCCGTTGCGCTTCAGCGTCTCGACAAAGCGCTGGGCCCCCGGGCCCGCCAACGCAGCGTCGCCCGCGCCCCACGCATAGACGCGCACAGCTTCGACCGAATGCTCAGTCGCTGTCAGTCGCTGTGATGGTGCTTGTGCGCAGCCGCTAAGAGCAGCGAGCGCGGCGATGGTGAAGAGACGGCGCCCGGTCAGCATGGGCTTGTCGTCTAACCACGGGGCAACGGTGTCGCGTGCAGGCATCAAGCGTTCGCGTGACAAATTTGGACATGGTCGAGGATCTGGGCGCGTACCGCAGCGATGAATTTCAGCGCGGCAGCGTGTTGCTCACCAAGCAATCGCTTTTCGAGGCCGTAGGGCGGGTTCTTGGTCCAATAGGCCACGCGCGCATCGTAGTCGGATACGAGCCTTTCGAACTCCTTCGTGGCCGCATCAGGGTTCAGCGTGCCCTCGGCGGCTTCAGATAGAACGAGCCGCAGCTCGATCAGGTACAGAGGTGGCGGCAGTATGTCTGCCACGACGTCCTTAGAGACGAACACTTCGAGGGCCTGCTGACTCATGCGGGATTGAAGAAGGTACCCTTGGATAGCCATCGCGATACTGGCCAGCACGCCAATGCCCCCAAGAAGAATCGATAACCGAAGAGATCTGAAAATCATCACGTGCCTGAATTTAATGGGGGTCTAAGCAGGACTACGCCCAAACCGCCGAAAAGGTCGAGGCCAAGGTCGGGAAGCCATGCTCACCATTTCGACATCTGTCAGGCAAGATGTAGGCTCCAACGAGTCATAAATGGCGCCATTGGTCAGTTTCAATAGAAAGTGCGACCAATCTTTCGAGGCGTGGTGCCGGGTTCAGAGCGCGGTTTCAGGCTCTTTGATAGGCGATCTCAAGATTTGGAAGGACAGACGTCGAGCGTTCGATCGGGGTCGAAATGGATAGGTTTCCGTGGATCGGTAGCGTTTCATCACCGTGCGGCGTGCCACGAGCGCTTACCAGGCAATCCCGAATGAGTTCAGCTTCGGCATGGCGCTCGCTGCCAAGAAACGCATACAGGCCACGACCGTTGGGGCGAGGTGATGCGTTGGCGGCAATTTCATAACGACGAGCACTTGCAAGCGCCAGTTCTCTAAGTTGGTTTAACAAAGGCTCGCTCGCCGCGTGATAGGCGCCGATTCCAAAGTGATAGCGCTGTTCTTCCCCGATGGGTGTGGTGATCGGTCTCCTCCAAGCTTATAGGCCACATCCGTCCAGGAAGATCGGCCACAGGGCGGGTTCCTTCGGGAGCGCGCTCAAGGCACATGAAGTCATACGCGCCATAACGAGACACACGACGTGAGTCTGTCAGACGAGTCCGATCTTCGAAGTAGGCGTAGCCGAGTTCCTGTCCTGCTGATTCGAAGTCATCCATACTGAATTTCTGCAAGCGCTGAAAGCCTGCTCCTTCGGGACTAAAGAACCTAGCTCGGACTTCAATCTCATCAGGCCGCATGGATAAGCCGGCCATTCGGCGATCAGCCATAGTGAGGCGGCCATTCATCACATTGGGCTCTGCAGCTTCTACGGGATCGCGCAACGATTCGAACTCATACAGTTCGGTCGCCACGTCGACCACCAGGCTGCGCACGTGGATTGCGGCGGTTGATCTCCATCGTGCAGCGATCGATTCAGCACACACGGTAAGTGATTCATGTCGCGGCGCCACGGTGGTCTCTCACGACCCTGCGGCGTTCGAGTTCGAGCCATGGCTTCAACTTGTCCCACAGCGGCTTGGCGAGTTGCTCGCGCCGCGTCTTGCGCTCGTCGTCGCTCATGCCGTTTGAGTTCGGCTTCAACCGCATAGATCCGCGCATGCCAGCGCGCGCCAGTTCATCGAACTTGCGGCGTGCATGCGCGACGCAGGCCGCGCTGAAGCGATCGGGATGGATGCGTGGATCGCATACGCTGTCGTCGCCGACGTAGCGGTCGCTCAGCAGTGTTCCGGACCAACGACATCGACCTTGTCGCGCGGCTTCACTGCGAGCACGATATCGAACCTAATCGACACACTCATCGGCTTCGTTATCAAATCCCATCGAGGTAAAGACCTGTGGGAATCCTCCGTCATCGAATCGAGCCGAGCGACGATACCCACCCGGGCACGGCCTCATTAGGGTGCATTGATTGCAACCACAACGGAGAATCGAATGACATCGAAGCAGACACCGGGGTCGGATCGTCAAGCGCAACACCAGCCCGCCTCGGGCACACCGCGCAAAGCCGGCTTGGCCGATCCCCGCACCGCCTATGCGCGCCCACCTTTTGCCGAGCAGCAGCAGGAATGGCCGGGCCTCGCCTCGAAGATGGAGCCACGGCCTGACCATGGCGAGACGTCTTATGTCGGCGCGGGCCGGCTTCAGGGCCGCAAGGCCTTGATAACGGGCGGCGACTCCGGCATTGGCCGTGCGGCCGCCATTGCGTTCGCACGCGAAGGCGCCGATGTGGCCATCGGTTATCTGCCTCAGGAAGAATCAGACGCGCAGGAAGTGCTCAGCCTGATCCAGGCCGAAGGCCGCATCGCCGTTGCCCTGCCAGGAGACATTCGCAACGAATCCTTCTGCAAGAACCTGGTGTCTCAGGCCGCCGAAAGGCTGGGTGGGTTGGACATCCTGGTCAACAACGCGGCCTACCAAAAATCGCGCGAAAGCCTTGCTGATATCTCCACCGAGCAACTCGATGCCACCTTCAAGACCAATCTGTATGCGCTGTTCTGGATCACCCAGGCCGCGCTGCCACTGTTAAAGCCGGGTGCATCGATCATCAATACCGCATCGGTCAATGCCTACGACCCGTCTGAGCATCTGGTCGACTACGCAGTGACCAAAGCGGGCATCGCATCGTTCAGCAAGTCGATGGCTAAACAGTTGGCCGACAGAGGCATACGCGTCAACGCAGTTGCCCCCGGGCCGTACTGGACGCCCTTGCAACCCAGCGGGGGTCAAGACCCGAAGCGCCTCAAAACCTTTGGCGAACAAACACCGCTTGGCCGCCCCGGCCAGCCTGCCGAGATCGCCGGCCTGTATGTCTTGTTGGCGTCGAACGAATCCAGCTACTGCAGCGGCGAGGTTTTCGCAAGCACCGGCGGCACGCCGGCGAATTGACATGAGTATCTGAAGTCGCCATGGCCGGGGATTATTTGCCGGCTGTGCCGATGACGTTTGCGTCATGACTAATGGCGCCATGTATCGCCTCGTTCTAGAACATCACCGACCGTGCGCTGACTGCCGAATCCCACAATGCCAGATACGCCGCGCCGCCACCCACCATCGGGGCTTGGAATGCCCGTCACCGCAAGGAAATTCGTCGCGCCCTGAGCGCCGAAGATGCACCATCCCCGCTCGAGGCTGACCTCGGTGTCCGATCCCTTGGGTGCGATGCCGAACTCGAATTCGTTCGCTATTCGAAAGATTAGCAGTTGGTGATCAACACCAGCACGACCATCGTCGCTTTCTTGATGGATTTCCTGATCCAGCAAAGCAAAAAGCCAGATGATGGACTTCTGGCAACTACTTCAGTGGCCCGCGATAGCGGTGACCTTGGTGGCACCCCAAAGTGAACGCGCTCCTGCTTGGGGCTTTTGGATATTCCTCGCAAGCAACGTCTTGTCGATCGCGTGGGGATGGCACTCGCAAGCGTGGGCACTGGTCGCGATGCAATTCAAGCTTGCGGCGATGATTGCTCGCGGCGCAGCGAAGAATGATGGCTGACGCTTTATTGCCCAAAGGCCACCGGCCTTCGCAAGAAATTTCTTCAACGGTTCGCGTGCACCTTGCAGCGTACTTTCATCGTTGATGGCCTTCGGAAGCTTCACCGCGAAGCGGAAGCCTCGGGTGTGCTGCGTGCCTATCGCTAATAACCCTGACGCGGATGCGGGCGGTAAAACGAAGAATTCATCTCAACGCAATCCATCTCGATGGCATAGCGTTCGAGGTGAATTCCTTCCGTTGCAAAGTGGGCCGCATTCGAACCGGGAATCGACCAGCCTTCCGTGCCGATGAACGAGCCCATTGAAGCGCTTGATAGAGCGACGGGAGCCGCCGGGCGCGAATGCGCCCTTGTGCCGGCGCTCATGACTTCTCGATCTTCTGCGGGCTCTTTGGGGCCGTCGGGATCGTCTGACGCTTGTTGCCCGCAGGCTCTGCCTTGGTAGCGGCATCATGCGGGCTTGACGGCTTGCTGGGCAACTCGGCAGGCGTAGCGCCGTCTGGGTTTGCCGATGTCTTGGGGCCGCTCAGAGAATCATGGCTACCGGGGGAATGAACACTGCGCCGGGTCGGCATGTTCGATCCTTTCGTTACTGACGTTCAACTTAGGTAATCTTCAGATCCCATCAACGGGTCAGATGAGACTGCACTTGGGGAGGAACTTGGGGAGGCGCATGCGTCTGGGCGTTGGCGCGCTCGTTCGTCGTCTGTGTCTTGGAGGTGTTTACCTCGTGGCGATGCTGGCTGCCGGTCGGGTCTGCGATCTGCATTGGCTGACCATCGCTCCAGCCATCGGCACCCGGGTCAATCAGCGGGGCGATCAGGTCTTGGCGATCGGCTTTCTTGCGCGCGCTTTGGATGGCGAAGCGCCGGTCACGGGCGGTCACCATCGGGAGGTCGGCCTGCCCGTCTGCCGTAAATCCCATCATCAGCTGTGGCACGCCGAGCGGCAGCGTTTGGTCCAGGTCGGTGTGCCACGTGCAGATCGGAGCCGCAGATGGCGGTTGCCGTCACGCGCAGGATGATGTCGTCATTCTGCGTGATCACCGGGTCGGGCACGGTGGCCACCCGCACGTCCTTGGAGCCGTGGTAGGTCAATGCTCTCATGCAGAACTTCTGGGGAAGGTCATCAATGGGCGCGGGCGTCCGCTGAAATCACGCGTCGGCAACGTGAGTCAATTCGTCGCTTTCGCCACCTTCGCGCGCAGCGCCTGGGCCATCTCGAGGTGGCGTTTCAAGCCGGGCAAAGTCTTTTGGGCCCAGGCTTTGACGTCCAGATCTTTGGCGTCTTTCGAAGCTTCTTCGAAGAGCTTGATGGTGTCTTCATGGGCCTTCACGCCAAAGGTCTCCAAGTACCTGGCATCGAACTGATCGTCGCTGCCCGCGTTCAGTGCTTTCAACTCGGTCTTTTGTTTCGATGTGGGCTCGGCAGGCAAGTCGACATGCTTGGCGCCCGCCAGTGACTTGAGTTCATCGGCCACTTTTGTATGCTCGGTGAGCATGGTCTGGGCGAAGATTTTCACCTCATGCGCTTTCGCCTTGGTGGCAGCCAGCTTCGCCGCATTGATTTCGGTGATTCCCGCAGTGGCTGCGTCTTTCATGAAGTCCGCATCGGAACGCGCCTGGGCGTTAAGGGACAAGGCGCTCAGCGCCAGCGGCAGCAGGGCAAGGGAGATAAGCGACAGGGAACGGTTCATGGGATTTCCTTTCGTCAATTCAGCAAAGGGTGAATCAAAACCGCCGTCGGCTGCTTGAATAGACAAGTGCGGGGTGAAGACGTGCAAGCAAGGGCGTGCCGGCCACTGTAGGAAGCTGACCCACATGCGAATGTCAGCCGACACCTAACGTTTCGGAGGAGGGTATGGCGCGCACGGCCTGCGTTGAACTCCGACAAACGCATCAGACAAAACCTACAAGGGCCGCTGAAGCGGCTTTCTACCATGCCGCTCTCGTGTGGCCCGTGCCTCACCTCATTGGAAGGAACCCATGAAGACACCATCGGTCTTGGCTCTATTGATCGTTGCTACCACGTCGGTCACGTTGGCCCATGCCCAACAGGGCGACGGCACCCGCGCCTCGGCAACTGTGCACACCTTCAAGCCCGCCAAGGTGGCCGCCACCCCGGCCCGTGTCTCTCAGTTGAAGGCGCCTGCCGGCTTCACCGTGTCTGTTTTTGCAGATGAATTGAAGAACGCCCGGATCATTGCCATCGGACCTCAAAACAGGGTTTATGTCAGCCGGCGCGAGCAAGGCGATGTCGTCTTGCTGCAAGACGCCAATGGCGATGGCCGCGCCGATGCGCCGCCCGAAGTGGTGGCCAATCGTTCAGGCGCCCATGGCATCGCCGTGCATGACGGCAAGTTCTACCTCGTCACCGTCAAGCAGTTGTTCGCAGCCGATGTGCAGCCTGACGGCCACCTGGGGCCATTGAAGATGCTGATCAGCGATCTGCCCGATGGCGGCCAGCATGCCAACCGTACCCTCGCCTTTGGCCCGGACGGCATGATTTATCTCAGCGTGGGCTCGACCTGCAATGCCTGCAATGAAGACAACCCGGAGAGCGCAACGCTGCTGCGCATTTCGCCGGATGGCAAGCACCGCAGCATCTTCGCCACCGGCTTGCGCAACACGATCGGCTTTGACTGGTACCCGGTCACCGGCGAGCTGTGGGGCATGGACCATGGCATCGACTTTTTGGGCAACGATATCCAACCTGAAGAGTTGAACAAGCTGGAGCGGGGCAAGCGCTACGGTTGGCCGCACATCTGGGGCGCCGATGGCATCAACCCGCAATCCACACCGCCCGGCGAGATCAGCAAGGCGCAATGGAAGGCCTTGAGCACGCCGATGGTGCTGGGCTACACCGCGCATGCGGCGCCAATGCAGATGCTGTTCTATCGCGGCAGCTCATTTCCATCGGATTACGTCAACGATGCGTTCGTCACGATGCGCGGCTCGTGGAACCGAGAGCCGGCGTCGGGCTACGAGATCGTTCGGGTCCGCTACACGAATGGCAAGCCGGTCGCATTCGAGCCCTTCGTCACTGGCTTCCTGACCGATGACGGAACCACCCACATCGCCCGGCCGGTCGGCCTGGCAGCGACGGCCGATGGGTCCTTGCTGATGGCCGACGATGCCAATGGCGTGATCTACCGCGTGGCGTACACGGATCCTGCTCCGCGCGCCAATGACACAGTGAGCGCGCCACCGCGCCGCGATGCACCGGCCGGCCCGATGAAGGCGCAGGCTGAAAAGGGATCGGGCGTGCCGCTGGCGATGGAGCGCAGTGACACAGAAGCGAAAACAGAAGCGAAAGCCAGCCTGCGCGTGGCCTCAGCGAATTTCGCGCCCGACACCCTGCTCGACAAGCGACACAGCGAATATGCCGACGGCGTGTCGCCTTCGTTGACCTGGTCGACCGTTGCTGGCGCGAAGTCCTATGTGTTGATCGTCGAAGACCCGGACTCGCGGCCCGTCACGCCCTTCGTGCACTGGCTGGCCTGGAACATTCCGCAGACCTTTGTGCCTGAAGGCTTGCAAAAGACACAACGCCTGACGCTGCCTGAAGGTTTTCTGCAAGGCAAGAACAGCGCGGGATCGACTGGCTACACCGGGCCGAAGCCGCCCGTGGGCGACCCGCCGCATCACTACCACTTCCAGGTGTTTGCGATCGACAGCCTGTTGAGCGTGCCCCCCGGTGCCGACCGCGACGAGGTGCTTGCCGCGATGCGCGGCCATGTGCTGGCCAAGGGCGAATTGGTCGGGCTGTATCAGCAGTTGCAGGAGCCGCTGAAATAGCTTGATGAGTGGAGCTGATGTAAGCCATTTCGACGGGCTTGCATTAGCGCCTGAAACGGAAAGCGAAGGTGGTTGCACTTTCTTCATCGGACGCCACCTCCACGATTCCGTCGTGAGCTTTGGCAACTGCGCGAACAATGAACAAACTTAATCCGACGCTGCGGATAGAGGAACTGTCATCTCCACTGCGCACCATGGGCTCGAAGATCCCGGCTTGTTTATCAGCCGGAATTGGATTTCCGAAGTTGTGCACCGACAGCGAGACGTGTTCTTCGCCGACAGCCGATGTGATGGTGACCGCTCGGCCAGCGTCGCCATACGCCATCGCACTTCCAATCAAATTCCCTATCAGCTGCGCCACGCGATCAACGGCTGCGGCGACCTGTCCAGAACCAACTTTTTGTTGTTCAAACACGTCTTCGCAAAAGGCGAGTGACAGCTCTTCGATGCCCCCGTCCCCCTGTCCACCGCTTCGTGTTCTTCCGAACCACCCGTCGACTTGATGAGATAACCGTGGAACGTTGAGCATGTTCCGAGTGGAAGACGTAGCCGAGTTGTCGACACAGCTCAAGCGTCCGCCTAATTGTGAAAATCATCTTCTCGTTGATGCCTGACAGCACCGACGATGACACTTTCTCCAACGATTTCGAAAAGCACGACATAACCCGTGCTACCAAACGGAATGATCAACTCGCGCGACCTCGAATTGCCCAGGGAGGCTTTGCGACACGAGTATGGCGACCAAGAGAGCCGCGCGAGTCCATCTCGAATCGAGTCCAGCGCCCGCTGCGGCGTTTCCCAGTCTGGAGTTTGGCTCTGCAGCTCGCGCTCAATAGAGAAGTTCTCGAGACGTTGCAGGTCCTCGAGAGCCTCCTGCAGCACCACAACCTTGAAGACGGGGGTCACGAGCCAGCAGGGCGCGATGAACGGCGTTTGGCCGTCTCCAATTTTGCTTGCAGCGAGTTCATCGCCTCGTCAACCGACAGCCCGCCACCCTCCACCTTCCATCGCGCAATGGCCGCTTCGCCTCGACTGACGAATTCGGACTGTGCACGACGCCAAGCGGCTGCAGCAACTACAGCCTCTTCGATAAATTCGGTCAGCGACTCGCCTTCGCGCAATACAGCCTCAACCTCAGCACGAACGCGAGGTTCGACGCGAATGGGTGGAAAGGTGGCAGATCTCATTGGCTTGGATTGTATAGCAACTGTGATACATGAGTAACTGGAACTCCTGCCACTGCAGCCGGGGATTTCACGCGAACACGCTGGGACAGTTCCTCGGTACTTCGCCGATCCGCAAGTCCCGCGCATCGATAGGGAGCAGACGCAATGAGTTCTCGTTTCCACCGCCGCGGTTCTTGATCACCGAGATGCCTTGGGAATATGTCTTCCCGCTTCGAAGAAACGCAGCAAAAGCACGCTGTCGGACAGATGGCTCACGTTCAAGTCTGGCGTGGCGACCGAGGCAACGAGGGCAATGTGAGGCCTGACTCGTCAAGAACTCGTCTGTCTCAATTTGCACGTCAAAAGTTTGGATGCTTCGGGATGTCCGCCCTACAGCGGGCATCCTTCCCTACTGCAGGCCTCTTAAATGCCTACAGCCAATGGCGCTCGTAGATGACTCGGGCGGCAATCTCACCGGGCTAAGTTAACGCCATCACTTTCTTCTGCCCTCGCCATGCATACGCCTCATTCAATTTCCGTCGATCCGCCTAAAGCACACGCCGCTCAAACAGACTTCATTGACTTTGTGATGGCCCCCACGTTTCCCTGCGTCGGTGCTCGATCCGCGGTAAACCGCAAGCGCATGCGGTTTGCGACTCTGCCAGCGCTAGCGGCCACCGACACGGTTCAACCTTTGTTGACTGCCATCTATGCCTTTCTCGACGAATTCAAAGACCCGGGTATTGATCCGGTGACGTTCATCGCTTCGTTTGATTCGTCCGCAACCAGCGAAGAAGCATTCGAACGCGCGATGTGGCAGCAGCTTCAACAACTTCACGAGTCGGATCGAGATCAGTTCGAATGGGACTCAACTGTGAGCTCCGATCCAAACGATCCGCACTTCTCGTTCAGTTTAGGAGGTCGGGGGATGTTCGTTGTCGGTCTTCATCCCATGGCGTCACGCATCGCTCGACGTGCACCACGGGACACGCTTGTGTTCAATCTGCATGGCCAGTTTGAGCAACTGCGTAAGACAGGAAAGTACGCAAGCATGCAGAGAGCTATTCGCAACCGAGACATGGCTTTGCAGGGAAGCATCAATCCCGTATTGGCCCGTTTTGGAGAGGCCTCGGAAGCTTTACAGTATTCAGGTCGTGCGTCTCCTTCGAAGTGCCCTTTTCACATGGGAGTCAAGACGTGATCAACGGTCCAGTGCTTTCAGCCGGTCGCATTGCGCCGCAATCTGGAGTTGGCTTCAAGATCCGCAAAGGTGAGGTTTTGCGGGTGATCGATCCCCATGGAAAGCAGGTGTCTGACCTATTCGCCTTCAAGGATGGTGATTCGTCCAGCTGGCTTTCCTCCGGTAGATCGATTGACTATGGAAGCAAGATCTACTTCTCTACGGGGGATGTGCTGTATTCGAATGACAGCCGTCGAATGTTCACGCTGCTGGAAGATACCGTGGGCAGACATGACTTCTTGCTAGCGCCATGTAGTCAGGAAATGTTTGAAATCCTTTACAAGCATCGGGGCCATCATCCCAGCTGCTTCGAGAACCTGTACAAAAACTTCGCACCGTTCGGAATTCGGCCAGAGCAAATTGGGACAACCTTCAACATTTTCATGGATGTCGAAGTGTCTGCAGCTGGACAGGTCGAAGTCAAAGCGCCTCGTTCAAAAGCAGGCGACTATCTCGAGTTGCGCGCGGAAATGGACATGGTTTGTTCATTGACGGCGTGCTCAGCAGAAAACTCCAACAACGGTAGTTTCAAACCCATCGACTACGCGATCATTGGAGCCACTTAAGGAGAGAGAATTCCTCGACGCCCAGGCCTTGCAGCATACGGTTGCTATTCAGAACGGCACGATCAAACATTGGCTGTGCAGTCCCAGTTCGACATGTCCAGCTGCCGTCTGAGCAGTTCGCATTCCAACCAATCGGTGCCGTCGAGCTTGGAAAGTCGGCAGCGCGACGCCGCTAAGCAGGTAGTCAAGCCACCTTCCACCGATCCACCGTAAGCGGCTGGTCATCCCGGCTTGAATTGGCCGCACGCGTATGGACGATGGTGTCCACCAAACTTTTCGAGGTG
>CAHJWV010000088.1 GCA_903643055.1 Burkholderiales bacterium
AAGCACGCCGACCGCCGCTACAGCACCACGTTCGAGTGCAGCGCGAATGCCTGACGCGGCGTCTTTCTCGCTCAGCACACCGGCCCGGGCGAAGGGGCTCCATGGCCCCATGATCAAGCCCGACAACACCCCTGACGTAAACTTTCGCCGCTGCATGGACATCCCTATGAAATTGACCCGACATCTTGCCGCCGCTCTCGTCGTTTTGGCAATCGCTGTCACGGCGGCAATCTCATACTTCGTTTTCGAACCATCGCATGCGGCGCCATCCATCAGTTTCACTCGCATGGATGGGTCGCCCGGCACCTTGGCCCAGCTCAAAGGCAAGGTCGTGCTCGTCAACTTCTGGGCCACGAGCTGCGCTGTCTGTGTCAAAGAAATGCCGCAGCTGCTAGCAACCCATCAGAAGTTCAGCGGGCGGGCTTATGAAACGCTGGCGGTGGCGATGAAGTACGACGCCCCGGCGAGCGTCATCCAGTTCACCGAATCCCGTCGGCTGCCGTTCACCGTCGTCATCGACAACATGGGCGCCATCGCAAAGAGCTTTGGCGACGTGGACGCCACACCGACCTCCGTTCTCATTGACAAGCAAGGCGTCATCGTCAAGCGTTATGTTGGCCAGCCTGACTTCGCGGCCTTGAACCTGTTGGTCGAACAACTACTGGCGCAAGCCTGAGCGCTTCCGCGCTTCCATTCACGGCGGCTGCGCCGACGAGCAGCATGTTCACGTTTTATCGCGCGTCATTTCGCCAGTTGCTGCTCGTGGGCTTTTTGCTCATCGCTGGCTTGCTGGCTGCGGCCTCCCTCGGAGGCCTTTTCACACTGGAGCGGCTGACGGTACAAAGCCGCGACGCCGCCGAGCGCGCCGGTCAGCTCAACGGCGCCATGCAGCAACTGGCCGAGCGCAGCGTGGCGATGGAGCGTGCGGCCCGGCAGTACCTGGTGCTCGATGACGCCGTATTGCTGCAGCGTTTCGAAGAAGCTGCGGCCGATGCCGACAAGGTTCTCAAGCAACTGCAGGCGCAGCAATTGCCAGGCGAGCGGGCCGATACCTGGCACATCAAGCTGGCGGCGATCCGGGCGCAGCTCAACGATGTCTTGCCGAGAACGGTGTCGCGCGAGCAGGAGCTGACGGCCAACTTCCGCGAACTGGAAACCGTCAACACCAGCATCGGTGAGCAGATTCGCGTCAACACCGAAGCACGCAACAAGGCGCTCCAGGCCGAGCTGGAAAACGGCCGGACCAAGCTCGCACAACAGGTGGTCGGGGCGATTGGCCTGGCGGTGCTGCTGTCGCTGACCTTCGGCTTCTGGTTGACCTTGCCGCTGCGCCGCCTGGAGCAGGCGATCGTCGGCCTCGGTGAAAACCGGCTCGATCAGCCGGTCGACATCCATGGCCCGAGCGATTTGCGCTCGCTCGGCCAGCGGCTCGAATGGCTGCGCTTGCGGCTGGGCGAGCTTGATGCCGACAAGGCGCGTTTTCTGCGCCACATCTCGCATGAGCTGAAAACGCCGCTGGCGGCGCTGCGCGAAGGTGTGGCTTTGCTCGATGACGGTGTGGCTGGCGAACTGACGGCCGATCAGCGCGAGATCGCGCGCATTCTGCGGCAGAACACCGCGGTGCTGCAAAAGCAGATCGAAGACTTGCTGCGCTTCAACGCCGCCGCATTCGAGGCGCGCCGCCTTCAGCGCGAGCGCACCGAGCTGTCGTCGCTGATCCGCAAGCTCGTCGAAGACCAGCGGCTGCAATGGCAAGCGCGCCAGTTGCGCATCGAAGTCGACGGCGGGCCGATGTATGCCGAGGTCGACCCCGACAAGCTCGGAACCGCGATCGGCAATCTGCTGTCCAATGCGATCCGTTTCAGCCCGCTGCAGGGCGGCATCCGCTTTCATCTGTCGGAGCAGGGCGGCAATGTCTTCATCGATATCACCGATCAAGGGCCGGGCGTTGCGCAGGTCGATCAGGATCGGGTGTTCGAGCCCTTTTACCGCGGTGAGCGCCAGCCGGAAAACGCGTTGCGCGGCACCGGGGTCGGTTTGTCCATCGTGCAGGAATACATTGCCGCTCACGGCGGAAGCATCCAGTTGATGCCCACCGAGCCCGGCGCCCACTTTCGAATCCAGCTACCTCATGCCACCCGTTGACGACTTCCGATTGATCATTTCCTCGCCTCGTGTCTTGTCGGTGTTCGTGGCCGCAGCGCTTTTGTCTGCCTGTGCGCAAGTGCCGCCCCCGCCGCCCCCGGAAATCCGCGAGGTTCGGGTGGAAGTGCAGGTGCCGGTGGAAGTGCCGGTCATTGCGCCGGCGGATGTGGTCGCCCAGCAGTTCTTTGCTTACAACGATCGTCTGCGTCAAATGAACGGTGCCGAGCTGGCCCAGGAAACTGCCGTGCGCAACGATGGCTCGTTGACCGCGCAAACCTGCATCCAGCTGGCGTTGGCGCTGCTGTTCACCCACAACAACGGCGATCTGCAACGGGCGCAGACCTTGATCGATCAGGTGATGCGGGGCACGCCAGCCGATTCAGAGCATTGGCAGGAAATTGCGCGGCTGCTCAATTCGCGGGTGGCTGAGCAGCGCCGGCTGGAAGAGCAGATCGAGCGGCTGAACCAGCAGCTTCGCGACAGCCAGCGTGACAGCCAGCGCAAGCTCGATCAGTTGAATGAAAAGCTGGAGATCGGAAGAGC
>CAHJWV010000089.1 GCA_903643055.1 Burkholderiales bacterium
GACGCTCTTCCGATCTAACAACGCATCGCCGTCGCCCAGGAAACCACCGCTCGGAAAGCCGCTGAAAAAGCCGTGGCCGACACCGATGCCGCACGCGACAAGATGCGCTTGGCCGCTCGCACCAACGAAGCCGACACCGCGCAGCGCACAGCAGAGAACGCCCAGCGCCAGGCCGACATGGCCAAGCAGGACGCGCTGAATGCGCAGCGGCAAGCTGGCGATGCCGAAGCGCGCAACGCGGCGCTGCAAGCCCAGATCAAGGACCTGAATGCCAAGAAGACCGACCGCGGCCTGGTGATCACGCTCGGCGATGTTTTGTTCGATACCAACAAGACCGAACTGAAGGCGGGCGGCGCGCGCAATGTCGAGAAACTGGTGGCCTTCCTGAATCAATACCCGCAGCGCAAGGCCGTGGTCGAAGGCTTCACCGACAGCGTGGGCAGCGACAGCAGCAACCAGGCGCTGTCGAGCCGGCGTGCCGACTCGGTGCGCATGGCCATTGTCGGCATGGGCGTGGGCAGCGAACGCATCACGGCCCATGGTTATGGCGAAGCCCACCCGGTGGCCAGCAACGACAGCGCCGAGGGGCGCCAGCTGAACCGTCGGGTGGAGATCATCTTGTCCGATGACAACGGCAGCATTGCTCCGCGCTGAGCACACCGCGTCGTGGACGGCCAGCGCCCTGCCGCGTCGCTGCGGTCTGATCCCTCATTCCGCCGCGCCGCGCCGGGGCGCTCATGGAACGCGCATGCCCACGCCTGAGCCCCCGACCTTTCCTGGCCCACCGCAGCCGGCGCCAGCGCAGGCTGCGGTGCAAAGCGACACTGCAGACCGCTTGCCGGCTGCAGCGTCGCCAGGCACCTTGGACCCCACTGCGTGGCAGGCTGGATTGCCCGGCTTGAGCGAATCGGCCGACGCCGCGCAGATCGGCTTGGCCACGGCCGCCACCTGGATCGGCATTCAGACCGCGCTGGCGCCCATCGTCGGGCAGCGCGGCATGGCCGCCCTCTACAAGCGCAGCCTTCATCTGGGCGCACAAGCCTGGCCCTGGCTGGCGGCTGCGCAAGGGGATGACGAGCCGGCACCCTGCGACTTCACCCCGTTGCAAACCACGCTGGCGGCGCAGAGCCCGGCCAGCGCTGCGGCCGGCAGCCTCGCGCTGCTTCAAACCTTTCACACCTTGCTGCAATCGCTGATCGGTGCGGGCCTCACGGACCGCCTGCTGCGACCCGTCTGGGCCCCGCCCCTGCCAACCACTACGACGATCAAGCCGCCATGAGCACCCAAGTCAACATCAACCGCCTGTCCACTGGCGTGCCCGGCCTGGACACGGTGCTGGGAGGCGGGCTGCCCGAGTTCTCGTTCAACCTCATTGCCGGCCCCCCCGGCTGCGGCAAGACCACGCTCGGCCATCAGATGATGTTTGCGCTGGCCACACCGCAGCAGCCTGCGATCTACTTCACCGTGCTCGGCGAGCCGCCGCTGAAAATGCTGCGCTACCAGCAGCAGTTCGGCTTCTTCAACGAGGCCGCCATCGGCAGTTCGGTGCGCTTCATCAACCTGTCTGACGACACCTTGAGTGGTGACCTCGACCTGGTGCTGCGCCGCATGGTGGCCGAAGTCAAAAGCCACGGCCCGGCCTTCGTGTTCGTCGACTCCTTCCGCTCGGTGGTGCTGGCCAGCACGGCGCAAAAAGACTCGCAGCACGCATTGCAGCAGTTCGTGCAGCAACTCGGCATGACGATGACCGCGTGGCAGGCCACCACCTTTCTGATCGGCGAGTACTTTAACGAGGCCGATGCCAACCCGGTGTTCACGGTGGCCGATGGCCTGATCTGGCTCAGCCAAAGCGTGGACCGCAACTCGATGGTCCGCAAGATGGAGATCCGAAAGATGCGCGGCCAACCGACGCTGCCCGGCCTGCACACGTTTCGCATCGGCCCGACCGGCCTGAAGGTGTTCGCACCGGCCGTGCCTGCGAACCTGATCGCCCCGCCTGCGGCGCCCTCCGCGCCGGCGCACGACAAAGTGCCAGCGCAGCCACGCGCCCGCATGGGCGTGCCGGGCCTGGACGACATGCTCGGCGGCGGCCTGCCGCGCGGTTATTCGCTGCTGGTGGCCGGCCCGTCGGGCTCGGGCAAGAGCATCCTGGCCGCGGCCTTTCTGGCCGAAGGGGCGCGCTGTGGCGAAAAGGGCGTGATCGCGGTTTTCGAGCAGCGCCCCAGCAAAGAACGCAACCCGTTGCTGGCCGAGCTGGTCGCCAGTGACGATGTGGGCCTGGTGGACAGCCGCGCGCCCGACTTGTCGATCGACGAGATCGTGCTGCTGATCGCTGAAGAAATTCAGCGCCTGGGGGCCACCCGCGTCGTCATCGACTCGCTGTCGGGCTTCGAGTTGGCGCTGGCGCCGACCTTTCGCGACGACTTTCGCGCTTCGCTGTCACGCATGGTCTCGGCGCTGGCCAGCCTGGGCGTCACGGTGCTGATGACGTCGGAACTCGAAGACCGCTACACCGATCTGCGCTTCAGCCCGTATGGCACGGCCTTTCTGACCGACGCCATCATCGTGAACCGTTATGTCGAAGTCGACAGCCGCCTGCTGAGGGTGATGGCGGTCGTGAAGGTGCGCTCGAGCCCGCATTCGAACGAGTTGCGCCAGTTCAGCATCACCGACGCCGGCATCCAGATCGGTGACCGGCTTCTCGACAAGGAAGGGCTGCTCGGCGGTAGCCCGGCCCGCGTCCACACATCGCTGACGGAGGCTGAGCCCAGCGGCCACAGCTGATTCGTGGACCCGTTGCCCCATCTTTCTTCCGAGCCTGAAGCGCCGAAAGAGCTGGTGCAGCTGCATCGGCAAATCGAGGCAGCGCGCAGCGAGTTGAAGCGCGTGCAGGCCGATCTCTTCGAAACCGAGACCAGCCTCAGCAACAGCCATGCGGCGCAGTTGATCACCGCCAACGAGCACCTCGTGCTCAGCATCCTGCGTGCACAGGAGCACGCCAACACCGCTTCGCAGGCCTTCGATCAGGCCACACGGTCGGCCGAGCATGACGAGCTGACCGATTTGCCCAACCGCACGCTGATGCACGACCGCTTCGAGCAGGCCATCAGCGGTGCCAAGCGGCGTGGCACGCGCCTGGCGCTGCTCTTTGTCGACATCGACAAGTTCAAGCAGATCAACGATGCATGGGGCCATGCGGTCGGCGACGATGTGTTGAAGATCGTGGCCCGATGCCTCGAATCTTCGGTGCGGGAGACCGACAGCGTGAGCCGGCATGGCGGCGATGAATTCCTGGTCCTGCTGAACGGGATCCATGAGCCGGCCGATGCGGCGCGCATCGCCGACAAGGTGGCGACCTGCCTGGGCCAGCCGAAGCAACTGGCCGGCCATGAACTAACGCTACAAGCGAGCGTCGGCATCAGCATCTACCCCGACGACGGTGAGGATGCAGCCGCCATGATGGCATGCGCCGATGCAGCGATGTACCGCGCCAAACGCCGAAACCTCGGTGGGCATGTCTTTCACGGCCATCCTTCGCTCGATACACCAGAACCGCTGCCGGCAGACGAACTCGTCAAGCCACTTGCTGCGCCTGCGCTGCACGAGGCGCAGGCGTTCCCCTGGGCCGATCCACAGCCTTGGCATCTGCACTTGCGCGAGGCAAACGAGCAATTGGTGTTGGCCACGCTCGACGCACAGCAGCTGCAGTTCGCCGCCGAGCAGGCACGACAGCGGCAGAGTGAATTCCTGATGGTGCTGGCGCACGAACTGCGCAATCCGCTGGGCCCCATCCGCGCCGTCGCGACGCTGTTGCAGCACGCCGGCCCGCACGACCTGCCACGACTGCAAGCGATGATCGAGCGCCAGGTGGTGCACATGGCGCGGCTGGTGAGCGACTTGCTCGACGTCTCGCGCGCAAGCCTCGGCAAGCTGCGGCTGGAGCTGCAAGACGTCGACCTGCGCAGCGTGATCGACACGGCGCTCGATTCGTGCCGCCTGGACATCGACGCCCGCAATCAACGCTTCGTGGCACGGATCGGCGACGGCCATCTGCACACCTGGGGAGACCCGATCCGCCTGACGCAGGTCGTCACCAACCTGCTGGACAACGCGTCCAAATACACACCGAAAGGCGGGGCCATCGATCTGCAGATCGACGTCGATCGCGACGGTGACCACCTGCTGTTGAGCGTCTGCGACAACGGGATCGGCATCACGGCCGAAGCGCTGCCCCACATCTTCGACGTGTTCGCCCAAGACACCCATGCGATCGGCTTCAACGGCGTTGGCTTGGGCATCGGCTTGACCGTCGTGCGTGAGTTGATCGAAGCGCATGGCGGCAGCGTCTGCGCCGAGAGCGCAGGGGCCGGCCTGGGCAGCCGCTTCGACATCAGGCTGGCCGTGAATCACGCCTGACTCGAAACGCTGGGGCTTGAGTCATGTCGAGCCCAGTCATCCTGTACCCGATATGCGATAAGCGGTTAGCGGTTAGCAATAAACGCTCAGCGATAAGCCGCCAGTCAGTGCGTTAGCGCACCGACCTATGGCGCAATGCCAGCCTAATCTGATAGCAACGGGCACTCGGCCACCTCGGAGACGACCATGACCTACCGCAGCCTCCTTGTCTACCTTGACGACAGCACGGCGAACCGCGCCCGCAGTTCGGCGAGCATTCAACTGGCCAAGGCGCTCGATGCCCACCTGGTCGGTCTGGCACCCACCGGGTCGATCGGCGCCTCGAATGCCACTCAAGCAATGGCCCTGGACACACTGCGTGACGAGGCCGAGCAGGCGACCGATCGATTCCGCAGCCAATGCCGAGCGGCCGGATTGAAGTCATATGAAGTCGTGACCCCTGAGTCGGACAGCGCAGCGTCCCTGGTGCGCCACGCGCAAACCAGCGACCTGGTTCTGTTGACCCAACCCGAGCCGGGCATGCAGTCTTTGCAAGACATCGTGCAGCAAGTCGTGCTCGGCAGCGCCCGGCCATCGCTCGTGCTGCCCCATGCCAAAGCGGTGAAGACGCTCGGCACGCGGGTCATGGTGGCCTGGAACGACAGCCGCGAAGCCACCCGCGCGTTGACCGATGCCTTGCCGATGCTGCGCCTGGCGCAAAGCGTTCAGGTCGTGTGCTGGAACGATGGGCAAAACAAAAACGAAGGCAAGCCGGGCAGCAACATCGCGGGCAACCACATTGAAGGCGATCCAAAGGATCACAAAGAAGGCGGCCAACCCGGCCGCACCAAGGCGATTCGAGCGCGGCTTGATGCACTGCAGCCCTGGTTAATGCGCCACGGCGTGTCGGCCGAACTGCACCTGGAGACCTTGGAAGGCGAACTCGCCCGCAGCCTGCTGGCGCGTGCGGCCAGCCACGGGACGGACCTGATCGTCATCGGCGCTCAGGGCCGCGACCGCGACGCCCGGCCTGTGATGGGCAGTACCACTCGCGCGCTGCTGATGGCCACGACCGTGCCGCTGTTGATTTCGCACTGACCGCTTCGCACCAGGCACGGCAAGCCGGCGTGCCTTACCTCGCGCAGGCCCACGACACGGCACGCCGGGTGTTCACCGCCAGCGCTGGCGGCCAATCGAGGGTCTGGCCTCCCTCATCTTCACAGCAGGGTCGACACCCGAACGAAGCGCGCCCCCTCCACCGTGCAACGGTGAAGGGGGCGCGTTAGCCGTCGGTCGTCAAAGCGTCTTCAGATACTCCACCAGCGCCGTCTTCTCGTCTTCGCTGAGCGCGGGCGTCACACGACCCGCATAAGTATCGACCACCGCACGCAAAGTCGCCGCACTGCCGTCATGGAAGTAAGGCGCATGCGTGGACAGGCCGCGCAGGCCCGGCGTCTTGATGCCCGCCGCGAGACCGCCGGTGGGTGGCGTGACGGTGATGTGCGTGGAGATCACTGGCCCGGTGAATTCGGCCGTGCGGTGGCATCCCGAACAGCGCGCCTTGCCGTTGAACAGCTCGAACCCTTGCAACGCCAAAGCCTCGACATAGGCGCCCGGGGCCGGGCTGATGATGCTTCTCTGGAAGGCTTGCACGTCCAGCAGCGTTGCCGCGGTGATCACATTGCCGGGTGCAGCCGTCTCTGCGGCTGTCAGCGCATCGAGCAAGCTCTGCGGTGGCGTGATCGAGAGCGTCGGGGGCACGCTGCCGGTGGACGTACCGAAGGCGCCATTGGCATGCATCACCAGGTCATAGACCGCCTCGGCTTGGCTCGCCAATGAATTGTTCGGTATCGAAGTGCTCTTGAAGAGGCCATCGAAGTCGTACGCAAAGCCCTGCTCTTCGAGATCGACGAAATTCCAGAGCGGCGGTATCCGCGTCGGGTTGTCAACGCCGTCATCCAGCGGGTTATCAGGCAATGCGCGGATGTCAAACCGCCCGGCGCCCCAGCCTTGCAAGAGGGCCACCGTCGGTGCCGAGCCTTGCGCAAACGGCGTCAGCGACAAGATGGCGCCGGCATTCATCGCCGAGTTCGGAATGCCATCCACCGACAGCGGGCCAATCGGCAGCGGTGTGGCACCCGAACTCAATGTGAATGTCGTGGGCTTCACATTGACATGGCACAGCGCACAGGTAATGCCTGCGGAGGTCAAGGTGTCGCTCGACGCATCGGCATACACGCCTTTGACCCCGACGACGGCACCTGCCTTGATCAGCGCACGGGTCACGGCCGGGTTCTGCAGTGCCGCGTCTTTGGCCGCCAAGTCGGCACCGGTCAGCACGGTAACGATGGCGCTGGGCACCTTGGCCAGGTCCACCTGCACGCCGGCTCCCACCGCCTGCGCGGGGGTCAGCCCGTTCAGCAGCGTATGCAGTCCCAGCACGTCGCCGAAGAAGGCCTCATTGCCGAAGGTTTCGCCCAAAAAGGCGGTGCGCCCTCTCGCAACGGCCGCGCCGGTATCGGCCTGCAGGCGGCGCTTGACCGCGACAAAGGTTCCTGGCGTTTTCGTTTGACCTACCGTCACGTTGTTGCTGACACGAAAGAAGTTGGCAGGCAGCCGTGCCCAGGTGCCGCCCGCGGGAAGCTCGGCGATCTCACCGAGGTCCGGATGCTGAGGAGCGGCTGTGGACTTGATCTCCACCGTCATGGCGGTGCTCAGCACGGCGCTCGGCACGAAGCTCACGCTGTACTGCGAACTGTTGCTTTGCAGCGTAGAGCTCAGCGTGGGCGTGCCATCCAGCCGCCGAATCACCACGCCGGTGTCCTTGTCAAGCGCGCCCGCCGGTACCGTCAACTTGAAGTCGCCTGAGGGGCTGCTGACGGTGCCACCGGCCGCGGCACTGATCGGCGAAGAAGCCAGAACGACATCTCCGTCGCCATCGCTGCCACATCCGATCAGGGAGGCCGCCATGGCGGTCATCAAAACAATTCGTCGCACATTCATGCCATCTCCTTGTTTGAAGGTTCCGGCAGAAAGACCTACCGAGTCGCGCAGTGTAAGTAGATGTCATGAATGCGCTGGGGAATACTGCATGGCCCTTTCTGACGTACGGGTACAGGGTTAGGACGGAAGGCTCATGGCAGCCTCGCCCTCGGTTGACGGTGTTAACAGCGCATGGTGTTGGAGGGAAAAAGCGCTAGCGCATGGAGCGCCACAACCGAGATCTCAAGCAGGAACTGGGGTTGGGGCTGGGGCAATATGAAGGCAGAGGCTGGCGTAGATTTCATCACCACGCCAGCCAGCTTGCGCATCGTGGCCTACGGCTTTTTGATGAGGCAGCAACTGCGGCACCCCGAGGGCAGCAGCGAAAAACGCTGCAACGCGAAGAACCTGCCTTACCCACGCACTACAAGCCTCGCGCCAGCCCAGCGCAGGCAGCGCCACGTGTCATCGTCCATCAGGCCTTGCGGCCGCTCATCGCCTCGGCCTTGCTCAAGACGCTTCCCGATGTCCGTACCGCCTGCGCGTAAACCCAAGGCTACGCTTCGACCCAGTGAGACCAGACGTCGTGGCGCGTTGATTTGCGCGCCACGGTTTTCAACTCAAACGACTTAGCGAATGGCCCATCGCTGGTGAGCGCCGTTATTACAGGTCCAGACCTGCAGTGGCGTGTTGTTGTCAATGCCGCCACCTTTCACATCCAGGCAAAGGCCCGTCTGCACATTGACGATGGTTCCATCGGCATTGAAGCGCCATTGCTGATTACCTCCACCATTGCAAATCCAGAGGGCCAGCGTGGTTCCATTCGCGACATCAAGACACCGGCCATGCACTTCAACCGTACCGTTAGAGCGGCGAATCATCTGCTGGTTGCTGCTACCGGTGCAAGTCCAGAGCAGCAAAGTGCTGGTGTCGGTGGTCTTGGGAGCATCAACGCAGCGCCCTGAAGGAACACCACTGATGCCGATGGCTTTGGGTAAATCGAACTGCACAGCTTGATAAGCGATGTTTTGCAGCGAAGTGGCCTGGGCTGCAGTAACGCCCAGGCCGATGGCCGCTTCATCGTAGCCAAGGGTGCGTGGGTCGCGGCCTGTGATCTTGGTAAAGATGGTCAGCGCTTCCAGGTAACTGCCCCAGGCGCTTGCGTGGTAATAATCCGTGTTCCACAGGTTGATCTTGCCCCCATCGATACCGTCATACGGATTGCGATCGGCTACGCCGTTCTTGACGGCCATCAGGAAAGCATCGCCCACCGGGTTGATCCCTGCAATGTTCAAGTCTTGAGCCGCCGCTTCGTAATAGGCTGAATGGAGGTCGCCGTTCATCTTCTCAATCGACGTGCCGTTCCAATATCCGCCTGGCGTGCTGTAGACCTGGTCTGCGCGAGCCCAGGTGGCTGTCAGATAGACCCTGGCGTTGGGGTTGGCGTTAATGTTCTTCGCGGTCTGGTGGATATATTGCTCAATCAACTTTGAATTGGCGTAGAGAGAGGCCGGGTTGCCAGGCGTGCCGATGTCCAACGTGCTGTAGTCCTGCATCGCAACCACATCGAACTTGGCACTGCCGATCAACGAGATTTGCGCCGTGTAGTGATAGTTCAGTGACTGCGCGCTGACCGCCTCCATGCTGACTTCGTAGCTCAGCCCGACCACATCGGTCAGCTTTTTGAAGATGCCAGGAACGCCGCCGCGGCCTCCTCCATTGAGGTCGCGTACGTTCGCCGCGTTGTAGTGCAAAGTGGGCTCTGCGTTGCCGTGTGTAAAGCTGTTGCCGATGAAAAGAATCTTTGTTGGCCCGGCTTGGCTAAGCTGAGCCACAAGCGCGAGACCGGCTGCAGCAAGCAAGCGTTTTGTCATCTGGGTCGTTGATCTGCGATTCATTCCTGTTTCCTCGTTGAAGTGACGAGCCCGCAATGAGCGGGCATTTGCCAGATCGGCACTGGCTGAACCGATGCGCAAGGCCCACCGCTTTCATTCACGTCGAGCGTTGGCACCGGATGTATCAATCATGTCCGGGCAATTCAAGGTGCGGTGGGTATAAGCATTCGAAGTGCGTCTCTTTAGGCGTGCAAATTCAACGGGTGGTCCGTTTTCGCGTTCGAACTCGCAGAAATGAGGGATTGCTATCCAGACCGTTCGAGATGGAACGGATCGCCGAATCGGCCCATGACGCAGGTGCGGCTTCAAGTAAATGGTGATCGAACGGAATCAAGCCTCGCCGTTAATGCCTGACCATGCGCCGTCGAGGGGCCGGCCGTGAAAGAGCCGGAGTTGGCTCCATCGTTCACAGATAAGGCCGGTGCCAGCTCGGAATTTCAAATTCAAGCCTGGGAATCAACGTCTAAGGAGATCGCTTATCTCGCCACCGGGCGAACGCTCATTGAGCGCCCTCTTGACCGTCATTGAGACGTGCCACTCATCGTCATGCCACGCATCGCATACAAATTCCGGACAGGCTCATGGCGCTTGCTTCACTACGGCTCAATGGAACTCAGCCACATACACTTGCCCCTCGGAAATCCCTCCCCTGCTGCTTCTCATGCCTCAGCATAAAAACAAGAAATACGTGCTCGGTTTATTGGTGGCGCTGCTCAGCGCTGGCATCTCTTACTATTTTCTTTTTAGTCGCAACACGCTGTTGAGAATCATCGAATCCAGTTGCCAGCCTGGGCTACCCAGCATGGGCGCTCTTCAGCGAGGTCGATCTTCTGCGCGGGTGGCGTGGCAACATCGAAGGCGACGTGAATCGCCCCGGGTTCCGTGGAGGCCAGTTGGTTTAAGTCAAGCCGCCACCGCAGTGGCCTGACTGGCGAGATGC
>CAHJWV010000090.1 GCA_903643055.1 Burkholderiales bacterium
GCCAGCTGCAGCCGGAACAGGCCGCCTTGCACGCGCGGGCCGTCGAGCGGCTCGGGCCGGTTGGCGCGGCCATGCTTGCGCACCGAGGCGGTGTCGAACTCGATCGTTCGAGGGGCGACCAATCGGGCTTCATCGCCGGCTGTTGCAAACAAGTCCGGCAACGCCTGGAGCCCCTGCAGCGGCGAGCTGCCGGCGCAGTCCTGCCATTGGCCCTCGCGCAGCAAGGCCAGGCGCGCACTCGGCATGCCGCTGACATAACTTGGCGCATAGCCGCGGTACCAGCTGCCAAAGCCGCCGGCGATCGTCGGCAGGCCGCTCCATTCGAGATGCAGCGTCAGTGACAGCAGATGCTTGCGGGCGATCTCGGGCGCACCGAACACGAGATAAGAACCGGTGGTGGGCAAGGGGCCGAACGGGTGGAAGGGCCGCGACGGGTCGAGCCGGCCGAGGTCATTGCGCAGCACCAGGTCTTTGATGCCGCGTACTTGAACGGTCACGCTCGCTTCATGCAGCCACACTGCCGACAGCAGCGAGTAGGCATAGAGCCGGCCTTGCGTGCTGGCGTCGAGCCGCAAGACGGGCAGCGTGGTCGGCCATTCCTCGCCATGCAGCGCGGCGTCGCAGCCGATGATCGGCGGGTCTTCGCGGCGCAGGCGCAAGGTGAACAGCAGCCCGCCTTCCGGGTGAGGCACGACGTCGGCGGCCGCAGGCGCCCACCAGCCACGCGCGGTCGTCAGTTTCAGGTCGAACATGCCGTTGACCAGCCGGCCGAACAGCAGTTCGCGCGAGGGCGTGCCTTCGCCCTGGATCAAATGCAGCGGGTCGCCGATCGCTGCCGGCGCGCTGGCGCGGGGCCCGAGTTGCTGCGCTGCGGCCTCGCGCAGGCGGGCCAAGTCGAGGGTCGTCAGCGGCTCGCTCGCGCTGCCGATCAGCCAGCGCACGAACAAGCGGCCCAGCCGTTCGCGAAAGCTCACGGCGTCTGCGCTGGCCAGTACCGCATCGACATGCCCGGTCAGCGTCAGGCCGCCATCGTCGGGCTCGGTGCGCAGCCGCAGGCGGATCTCGCGCTCGCCTTCGCCGAGGTGCAGCACCGGCGTGGCGATCGCCAGGCCCAGCC
The DNA here is from genome assembly GCA_903643055.1 of Burkholderiales bacterium. Next base: position 1,118 of record CAHJWV010000090.1, read on the forward strand.
GCGCATCGGTCGCGAGGCGTGAGCTTCCATGGCTGCCGCCGAACAGCGGATGGCACGGGAGCGTGCTGGCCGTGAACGCACTGGCTGTGTCGGCATGGGCCGAAGCCTGATCGGCGCGGGCCGGCGTGGCGGGGTCGCCATCGACACTCAACGGCAAGCGCGCCGCCTTGATGCGCGTCACGAAGCCGAAGTCGCGCTCGGGCGAGATCAGCGGGTCGCGCTCCAGGCGCAAGGTGTACAGCGCGGCCACCGTGGCTTCGGTGATCGTCAGCGCGCTGTCACCGCGAAACGCGATCGGCCGGCCGGCGGCATCTTTGCCGGCATCGAACAGCGCGCCGCCGGGCAACACGAACTCGGCCGCCGCCCGCGCTTCGCGCTGGCACACCAGGTGCAGCGCTTCAGGTTCGGCCGCTGCGGGGCGCAGCCCGAGGCAATCGCGGTAATAGAACTCCACATGGCGCCAGCTGAAACGGTTGATGCCGGCCTGCACCGAGCCATAGATCTGCAGGAACGCCATCAACAGGCTGGCCGCGGGCTCGTGCCGGCCGCTGCGCAAGGATTCGGCCAGGCGCTCGGCCGCAAGCGCCTTCAGCCGGCCGATCACGCCGAGAAAGGCAAAGCCGATCGCGCGCAAGGTCTCCTGCTCCGAAGCCGCGTTGGCCGGCCTGGCGGCGGTGGGCGTGTGCCACATCGGCGACAGGTCTTCAATTCGCTCTGCTGAATTGTCAGGTTCGAGCGCTTCGATTGCGCTCGCCGTGGGCAGCGCTTTGGCCTGAAGGCGGCGCCCCTTAAAGCGCTGCGCGACCCACGCCAGGTCATCGCACAACTGCTGCAGCACCAGCTGCTGCATCTGCTCGCGCACCGCCACCGCAGCCGGCTCGGCGTGGCCGGCCAGGGCCTTCCACCAGCGATCGATTTGATGCGCGAGCCGAACCAGGTGCTGCGCCAGCGCTTCGGGCCGCGCGCTGGCCAGATCGCGCAGCAGCGCAGCTTGCAAGGCGTCGAGGTCGACCGCGGCGATGCGCGCCAGCACCAGCGATTCATCGCCATCGAACAAGCGCTGCCAATCGCCGTTGTCGCTGCCGTTGAGGTCGATGAAGCGCAGCTGGCGGGCCAGCGCGGCGCTCATCGCCACGCGCTCGGCAAAGCCGGCTTCATCGACACCGAAGGGGCTGCGATCCAGCAGCAAAGGCACGCGTTGCGACGGGTCGGTGCCGTCGCCGATGAAGCCGGCATCGGCGTCGCGCTGGCCGCCATCGGACGAGCCTGCGAAGGTGTTGTTCATGGCTGGCTCCGCTCGGCACTGACGCGGCCTGCAGGGGCGGCCGCGCCGAAGGCCTCGTCCGCGTTGGAAGGCACTTTGGGCAGGGCAGGCGGCGCCGTGGGGCCGCTGCGCTCGCTCAGGTACAGCGGGTAGACCCAGTTGTGCCGCGAGTTGCTGCTGCGAACGAGGTAGCTGAGTTGCAGCCGCAGCACGCCGTCGATCAGCTCGTCGGTATCGATGTCGACGCTGCGCAGCGTGATGCGCGGCTCGAAGAACAGCACCGCGCGTTCGATCAGGCTGCGGATCTCGGTCAGCGTGCCGGTGCCGATGTGCTCGAACACCATGCGCTGCAGATCGCAGCCGTAGGTCGGGTGCATCACGCGCTCGCCGGGCCGGGTCGACATCAGGATGCGCAGGCTTTCTTCGATGTCGTCCACCTGGTCGACCATCAGCGCCTGCA
>CAHJWV010000091.1 GCA_903643055.1 Burkholderiales bacterium
GCATGTTTCAATCGACCACCGGCTGGTGCCATTCGTGCCTTAGCTTCAGATGAAGCTGTCGTGTGGCCGGGCTCCAGCGCCCGCCAACCCACGCTGCGCGCCGTGCCATCCCTTGTTCAACGACAGGAGACAGATGTCCGTGACCGACCTTCCGGACTCCGCCGCCATGGCGGCACCCGACCCCGCGATGACCGAGCTGCTGCAACGCTGGACGCATGGCGACGCCGCCGCGCTCGACCGCCTGCTGCCGCTGGTGTACGACGAGCTGCGCCAGCTGGCGCGTCATCACCTGCGCCAGGAGCGCGATGGCCATACCTTGCAAGGCACCGGCCTGGTCCATGAAGCCTATCTGCGCCTGGCTCAGCAAGGCCCAGTGCAATGGCATTCACGCGCGCACTTCTTCGGTTGGGCCTCCAGCCTGATGCGCCACATCCTGGTCGACCACGCACGCGCACGCAATGCGGCCAAGCGCGGCGGCGGGCAAGCCGTGCTGAGCCTGGATGCGCTGCAGGAACAGGCCACCGGCAGCGCCTATGCCGCCGCGCTGCAGGCCCGCGCCGCCGAAGAGGTCGGTTGGCGCGAAGAGTTGGACATGGTCGCGCTCGACACGGCGCTGAAAAGCCTGGAACAGCTGGATGCGCGTCAGAGCCGGGTGGTCGAGCTGCGGTTTTTCGGCGGCCTGAGCGTCATCGAGACCGCCGATGTACTGGAGATCTCGGTGGCCACAGTGAAGCGGGAATGGTCCACGGCGCGGGCTTGGCTGCTGCGCGAGCTGCGCCGGCTGGATTCGCGCGAACAATAAAGAACGCTACCCAATTGCCCTTGCATCCAAAAACACCCATGAACCGCCGAAACAGCGCTCATCCATTGCGAACCCCCACTCGAATTGAAACCGATTGAAACTCAGTGAGCCGCTTTTCGTGATTTCTCGCACTGGAAGAAGTGAGTTCCGAGTGACTGAAATCAGGAGACCGCCATGGACACCGTTGTTTCGCTCCCTTTTTCAACTGTTCTCCCGCCAGACTGGACCGACTGCCACAACCACAGGCACGACGTGCCTGCCCCGCGCGGCACCTCCAGCACCCGAAGACGCGTGCGACTGTATGAGGCTGCCACCCTGAAGCCCGGGACCGAAGCCGCAACGCCGCAGCCGCATCGCCCCGTCCCCTCTTTGCTGAATCGCATGCTGGCGGCGCAAGGCCCCGATGAGCATCACGGCATCGTGCGCTCGCTGTGCCTATCGCTTGGCTTCGAATGGATGGCCTACGGCCAGCTCACGCCAGGCGACGAGCCAGGCATGCCGGCATCGATCTGCACGACCTGGAGCGATGCCGCGTGGCTCATGCGTTATGTTGATGGCGGCTTCTTCGACGTCGACCCGCGCTTGCGCGAAGCGCTGCAGTCGAACCTGCCCTGCGTCTGGGCAATCGACGACTTGCCTTTGCGCGCACCGGGCGGCATCGCCAGCGAGCACTTTGCGCGCTTCACCGGCGCGCTGCGCGAGGCCGGCATGCGCAGCGGCATCGTTTTTGCGCTGCCAGGCAACCCGGCGGGGCAAGAGCGCTGCTTTATCAGCCTGGTGTCTCGGCGCGGCGGCTGTGCCTGGATCAACGACACCGTGCTGGGCCAGGCCTGGACACTGGCGCTGTGCGTGCACGAGTACCAGAGCCAGCTGGCGGCCCCTGCCCAAGGCGCTGACGAGCCGCTGGCCGTGGTGCCTTTACCGTTCAAGCTCACGCCGATGCAGCAAAGCATCCTGCGCTGCCTCGCCTCCGGCTTGGGCGACAAAGGCATCGCCTCCTACCTCGGCCTGACCTTGCACAACGTCGACTACCACATGCGCCAGTTGCGCAAACGCTTCGGCGTGCGCAACCGCGTGCAGCTGATGCAATCCGCCCAGCGCAGCATGCTGACCTGAATGCGCGCCGCCTGCCCTGCCTCGACCTTCCCTGCCAGCCCGTCTTACCACCGTGGCTGGCTTCAACGCTGCTTGAACTGACGAACCGATGCGCCCACGCACCCTTCCGCTCCGTTCCAGGCCTGCCGGCCAGGCGACTCAAGACATCCAGACCTCTTTGAACGCGATGCGTAGCGCGCACCCACGCGCTGTCCGCCATCAACGCAAGCAGAACGGCGCCACGCCGCTGTCCGCATGAGCGAGCCACGCACCCCACCCGCCTGGGAGCAAGTCAAGCCGCTGCTGGCGCAGATATTGGAGCTGCCAGCTAGCCAGCAACGCGCCAGGGCAGCGCTGTTGGCCGGTGACGACCTCGCCTTGCGCGAGGAACTGCTGTCGCTGCTGGACACTTCCGAGCACGATCATGCCTTGCTGAAGACGCTGTCCCCGGAGCTTGCGCTGCAGGCGATCCGCTCCGAACTCGACAAGCAGCGTGACCGGCAGTTCGGCCAGCCGCTGGTGGGGCAGCGCGTCGGCACCTGGCGACTGAACGCGTTGATCGCCCGTGGCGGCCAGGGCGATGTGTACCGTGCCGAGCGTGCCGATGGTCAGTTCGAACAACAGGTGGCGATCAAGCTGCTGCGATCTCGGCTCGACGACGAAGGCTTCGTCGCGCGCTTCGCGGCGGAACGGCAGATCCTGGCCAGCCTGGACCACCCCAACCTGGCGCGCGTGCTGGATGGCGGCACCACCGACGACGGCAACCCTTACTTCGTGATGGAGCTGGTGGAGGGCGAATCGATCGACCGCTACTGCGAGCGCATGGCCTTGCCACTGACCGAACGGCTGGCGCTGTTCCGCACCGTGTGCCAGGTGGTCGGCTACGCGCACAGCAAAGGCATCGTCCACCGTGACCTGAAGTGCGACAACATCCTGGTGACACCCGCAGGCGTGGTCAAGCTGGTGGACTTCGGCATCGCCAAGCAGCTCAGCGTGCCCACCGAGACCACCGCCACCGCGCAGCGCATGATGACGCTCGCCTATTGCAGCCCCGAGCAACTGCGCGGCGGCAGCATCACCCCGGCCAGCGACGTGTATTCGCTCGGCGTCGTGCTGTACAAGCTGCTGACCGACAGCAGCCCCTACGCCGCGCTCGGCGCCGACAGCGGCTACGAGCTGACGCGCGCCATCTGCGACACCGAGCCGCCCCCACCCAGCCGCGCCGACGCCACCACCCGCCCCGCGCTCACCCATGCGCAACGCCGCCGCCTGCGGGGTGACCTCGATGCGTTGGTGATGATGGCGCTGCGCAAGGAACCGGCACGCCGCTACCCCGATGGTCAGGCCTTCGGCGACGACGTGTTCCGTCACCTTGAAAACCTGCCGGTGATTGCCCGCCGCGGTGCCTGGAGCTATCGCTTCAACCGCTATGTGCTGCGACACCGGGCCGTGGTCGGTGCCGCGATGATTGCCAACCTGGCGCTGCTCATCGGTCTGGGCATGGCGATCTACGGCAACATAGAAGCTAACCGGCAACGCGAGCGGGCTGAGCATCACCTGGCCAAGATGCGCGAGTTCGCCAACGTGCTGATCTTCGACATGCACGACGCCATCCAGGACCTGCCAGGCGCCACGCCGGCGCGTCTGAAGCTCGTCAAGACCGCCGTCGCGTACCTGCAGGAGTTGAACGGTGCAGACGGCACGGCCACCGACCCGTCGCTGCTGGTCGAGCTGGCCTCGGGCTGGCGCAAGGTCGGCGAGATTCAGGGCGGGCCACTCAATTCCAACCTGGGAGACCCCAAAGCCGCCAACCAAAGCTTCGATCAATCCATTGCCCTCGCATCGCAGGCGTTGACCTTGCACGCAACCGCGGCACAACACAGCACCGCACGGCGTGAACTGGCCCTGGTCAGCCGCGTCAAGGCCATCCTGATGTCGGCCCATGGCGACTACCAAGGCGCCGTTGCGCGACTGGAGGCGGGCATCGCGGCGATGCAGGAGGAATTGAAGGTCTCACCGAATGACACGCCGAGCTTGCGCACCCGCGCAGGGCTGCAGGCATCGCTGGCCCAGACACACCAGATGCACGGCAACGGCCCGGCGTTCATCGCGGCCTCGGAAGTTGCGATTCAACAGCTCGAAGCACTCGTTGCGGCCAACCCCGATGACGTGCCAGCCGGCGGCAGCCTGGCATCCGCCTACGGCATCCACGGCGACTACTTCATAAACAACGTGCGCACCCCGGAGGGCTTCCCGCAAGCGGAACAGCACTTTCGCAAAGCCATTGACGTGCTTGAGAAGCTGCTCGTCAAGAGCCCGCAGCACACCGGGCTGCTCGACAACCTGGCAGTGTCCTATGACCACCTCGGCGTGTCTCAAGAAGAGCAAGGGCAGCATGCAGCCGCCCTGGCCAGCCACCGACGCTCGGTAGCCATCATTCAGCCCATGGTTGCCAGAGACCCCGACAACACCATGCTGCGCCACGACCTGGCGGCCTTCACGAGCGGTCTCAGCGAATCACTCCGCGCCAACGAACAGTTCGAGGAAAGCGTGGCGCAGGCGCGCACCGCGCTGGCCGAATTCAGCCGCGTGCCCGAAGCCCAACGCGACGAGCTGGTGGCCAACCTGGACTTCGCCCAGGCGCACTACAACCTCGGCAAGGCCTTGCTCGGCCTGGCGAACAGCGCTGCCCGCCCGTCATCAGAGGCAGGCCGCACCCCACGCCATGAAGCCTGTGCCAATTACCAGACCAGCCTGGGCTTGCTCGACAAGCATGAGAAGAAATTCGGTGCGCAGAGCATGTATGACACCCACATCACCGAGATCAGGAAAGAGATGTTGGAGGCCATGAAGGGCTGCAAGTAAAGAGCGTCGGCATTCGCTGAAGTTCTCTGGTGCGAAAGGAACAAGCACGGAGGTCGATCGCAGCGCGCGTCTGGCCACTCATGAACCAGCGATTGAGGAACAACGTTTTGATTCCGATATCGGCCTCCAATTCCGCTTTCAGAGGACTTGTCTTGTCCGCTTTGTAGGGCGAGACGGACCGACCCGCCCTCCCGGGAAACGTCCACTTGGCATGAGCCGCGGCAATGACGCGCATCGGCGAAGGCGTCAAAAAACGCCTGGGCTCGTGCCGACCGTTTTCTTCGTGCTCCGGCATCTCCGCGGCAAGCAGCTGCGCGAGTGTTGCCAACGAACGGGTGAAGGGCGGCTGGTGCAAGAGCCCGTCGAGCACAGATCATCGACAAGGGAATGCCAACATCAGGGCTGCGCCCGCTTCTGTTCGAGGGCGCGGTGAGCATCGGACAACCACATCGAAAACTTGATGCGCCGGTGGGCGATGGGATGCACGGCATGGCTGTTCGCAGGAAGTGAGCGGGGCGGGCTAGCGAGCAGACATGGTGATGAGCCCCGCGCAGTCGGCCAGGCTTCACGGCACGCTTCGTGGACCCGGCTGAAGGACGTGTTTGGCGCTTGCTGCCGCATTCGAACCACCGCATTGACGAGTTGCGGCAACACCGCTGGACCTCGGGCAAGGCCACGCCACGCCGCACGTTGAAGTGCATCGGCGCTCCATCGCCGACGGCAGTGGCACAACGCATGGGGCGCATCCTCCGCAACAATGCGACGCCACAACGGCTGACGGCAGCAACGCCTTCGGCGACGCCGCTGCGCCATGAAGGTGAGTCACTCAACGTGCTGTCCAACGCTTGGACAGGGCCATCGGCCTCGCAGGGTTCGAGGTCTCTTGATCAATAGCATCAGAACCAACGACCGCAAGCGGGACGGTGACCCGATCCAGTTGTTCTTCCGTGGCGCGGAGGGGGAGCGCCTGACCGTCTCAGCCCCATTCACCACGAGCTGGCCTACCCGCCAGCATGAGCGCATTCAGCATACCCGCAGCAAACCGTTTGCAGCTCGCCTATGTTTCCTGCCGTACAGACTCAAGGGCAACGCCGACATACACCTAACCACCAACCGTCAGGCCGGTCCACGGTCCGGAAACCCCTTGCCGAGGATCACCTCATGACAGCTCATCAACGTCTTTTCGCCATCCGCTTCGGCTGGCTGCTCGCCCTGCTGGCAGTTCTCATCGCCGGCTGCGGCGGGGGCTCCCGTGTCGACCCGATCCTCGGCAGCGGCGGTGCGGCCGTTCGCCCCATGGTCACCGCCACCTCGCCGGTGGCAACACCGGCTGCCACCGGCGTCGCCACCAACGCCCGCATCTCCGCGGCCTTTAGCAAAGCCATGGACGCCATGACGCTGACAAATACCAGCTTCATGCTCGCCTGCCCCGCCTCCACGGCAGTCAATGCCAGCGTGGGCTATGACGCCGCGGCCCGCGTCGCCACGTTGACACCCAGCGCAGCGCTGCCGCCCGGCGTGGCTTGCATCGCCACGGTCACCACTGCGGTGCGTGACACCAGCGGCCTGGCCCTGGAAGGCCAGTTCAGCTGGAGCTTCACCACCTCGGCGACCGTGGATATCGCCGCGCCAACGATCGCGCTGACCATGCCAAGGTTGGGCGCCACCGACGTGGCAAACAACAGCCAGATCACCGCCACCTTCAGCGAAGACATCAACCCGGCGACGATCTCTGGCGACACCTTCACCGTGGTCAACACCGCGCTGGGCACGCCCGTGCCGGGCACGGTCAGCTACTCGGTGGTCGGCCGCAGTGCCGTGTTCACGCCGAGCACCGCCCTGCCCAATGACAGCCCGTTCACTGCTACTGTCACTACCGGCGTGACCGACCTGGCCGGCAATGCGCTGGCGACCAACGCGGTATGGTCGTTCAGCACCGCCGCATTGCCCGACAGCAGCCGGCCCACCGTGCTACAGACGCAGCCGGCACCCAGCGCCAGCGCGGTCGCCAGCAACACCCGCATCGTCGCCACGTTCAGCGAAAGCATGAACCCGGCAACGATCTCCGCCACCAGCTTCACGCTGCTCAACACCACCACGGGCGTGGCCGTGCCAGGCGCCGTAAGCTATTCCGCTGCCTCGCGCACCGCCAGCTTCACACCCACCACCCCGAGCGTGCTCGCCAACGACAGCTCGTTCACCGCGACCCTCACCACCGCCGCAACCGACCTGGCGGGCAACGCGCTGGCGGGCAACACTGCCGTGCTGCCAGCTGCCGGCAACCACGTCTGGCGCTTCAGCACCGCCGCGCTGAGCGACACCACGGCGCCGACGGTGACGGCCCTCAACCCGCAGGACGGCGCCACGCTGGTGTGCCTGACCAAGGCCGTCAACGCCAGCTTCAGCGAGCCGATGGATGTGGCCACGATCAACACCTCGACCTTCACGGTGAGCGACAACGGCGTGCCTGTGGACGGCACGGTCAGCTACGAACCCATCAGCCAGCTCGCCAGCTTCGTGCCGAGCAACGCTGCCGGCTTCGCGCCGAGCCGGGCCTTCGTGGTGACCGTGCTGTCCGGCAGCGCCGGTGTGGCTGATCTGGCCGGCAACCCGCTGGCCGCCAACCGCAGCTGGGGCTTCAGCACCGGCACGCAACCATGCATTGCCGCAGTGAACCTGCGCACCGCTGCGTCGTTAGGCGCTTTCGGTGGCGGCGCCGGGCTGACCAACCAGGGCGTCAACACCGTGGTGAACGGTAACCTCGGCACCACCGCGGTCTGTACCGCCATCACGGGCTTCCACGACGCGGCCAACGTGTACACGCAGACGCCGCTGAACGTGGGCGTGGTCAACGGCGGCATTTACTGCGCGCCGCCCGCACCCGGCACCACCGGCACGCAGGCAATCGCCACGCAGGCGCTGGCCGATGCACAGACCGCCTACAACGCGCTGGCCGCCATGCCACCGGGCAGCGACCCGGGCGCTGGCCAGTTGGGCGGCCTGACCTTGCCGGCCGCGGTCTACACCGCCGCCGGTGGCACCTTCGCCATCACCAACGGCGACCTGACGCTGGATGCGCAGGGCGACGCCAATGCGGTGTGGGTATTCCAGAGCGCGGCCGCGCTCACCGTGGGCCAGCCCGCCCTTCCACGCAACGTGCGCCTGATCAACGGCGCTCAAGCCAGGAACGTGTTCTGGCAGATTGGCAGCGCCGGCCGCATCGAGGACCGCAGCGTGATGGTAGGCACCCTCATCGCACCAGCCGGCGTGACGATCTCCACGCCGGGCCAAACCGCCCAGACCACCTTGATCGGCCGCGCGATCGGTCTCACCGCTTCGGTGACGATGGTCAATACCACGGTGGTGGCGCCATGAGCCGACCCACACCCACACCCACATCGACATCGACACCCACATCGACCAAGGACAACGCAATGACACACACGCATGCATGTCGTTGGCTGGGCATGGCCGCACTCGGCTGCCTGGCCGCGCTCCCCTCCCATGCCCAGGAGGCCGGCACGTTCTACGTTGGCGCGGGGATCGGCCGCTCTTACGCCCGCATCGACGAGGCCCGCATCACATCGGAGCTGCTCGGCGGTGGCCTCGGCACCTCGGCGATGAGCCGCGATGAGCCGCGATGAAAAGGACACTGGCTACAAGCTGTTGGGTGGATACCAGCTCAGCCCCCGCTTCGGGCTGGAGGCCGGCTACTTCAAGCTGGGCGACTTCGGTTTCACCGCCACCACGGTGCCGGCCGGCACACTGACCGGTCGCATCAAGTTGCAGGGCTTGAACCTCGACCTTGTCGGCACCTGGCCAGTGACCGAGCGCTTTGCGCTGCTCGGCCGTTTGGGTGCCCAATACGCGCAGGCCAAGGACCGCTTCAGCGGCAGCGGCGCGGTCGGCATCACCGATCCCGACCCCAGCCAGCGCGAGCTGAATCCGAAGTTCGGCGCCGGGTTGCAGTACGCGTTCAGCCCGGCCTTCCTGGTGCGGGCCGAAGCCGAGCGTTACCGAATCAACGACGCGGTAGGCAACCACGGGGGCGTCAACTTGTTCTCGGTCAGCTTGGTGTTCCCATTCGGCCGTGCGCCGCAAGCCCCGCCTGCAGCGGCGCCGGCCTATGTGGCTGCACCCGTCGTGGCCCAGGCGGCACCGGCCGCAACGCCTGCACCACCGCCACCGCCAGCAGCCGTGGTGGCACCAGCGCCGCGGCGCGTGAGCCTGTCGGCCGACTCATTGTTCGGCTTCGATGAGGCCACCCTCCGGCCGCAAGGCCGGGCCGCGCTCGACACATTGGCCAAGGATCTCAGCGGCACTCGCTTCGACGTCATCCAGGTCGAAGGCCATACCGACCGGCTGGGATTGGCTCGCTACAACCAGGCGCTGTCGCAGCGCCGGGCCGAGGCGGTCAAGGCCTACCTGGTCGCATCCGGTGGCATCGCCGCGGGCAAGATCGTGACTGTCGGCAAGGGCGAATCGGAACCGGTGTCGATGGCTGACCAGTGCAAGGGGCGCCATCCGAGCCCAGCGCTGATTGCCTGCCTGCAACCAGACCGCCGGGTGGTGGTCGAAGTCAGCGGCACCCGTTGAGTCAAAACGGCGCCGCCTCAACTCGTCAAAGGTTGGGCACGAAGCAAGCTGAACCGCCCCGAGTCCCCGAAGGCACCATGCCTCCAGCAGCTGGAGCCAGGCACAAGGGCTTGGCAGCACGGGCGCGACCCTCGGGGAGAGTGCCCCTCACGGCCCATCCCGCCAACAAGCGCCGTCATGATCCTTTCGACCCATGCCGATCGAACCACGGCTAGGCCTTCCCGGGCGGCGTGCGCAGGCCCAGCACATTGACGTTCACCTTCCAGTCCTGTGGCAGCAAATCCGGATCGTGCGGCACGTTCTTGCGGGCGGTGATGCGGCCGTCCATCAAGGCCGGGTCGAAGCCGTTGAACGCGGCCAGGGCCTCGCTGGCCTTGCGCTTGAGCGCATTCGGCCCGCCTGCCGCGGCCTGCTGCTGCGGCGTCAGGATCCAGTCGACGTCGGTGCTGGCGATGTCCCACATCGAGTTGCGTGCCGCGTCGTGCGGGTCGGCGTGCACCACGCGCTGCAGCGGCGCGCTGATCGGCATGGGCCCGTGGCCCGGCATCGGCTCCCTGACGTCGTCGACCACCTTGGCAGGTGGCGGCGCCAGCGGTGCAGCCTGCGGCTTCTCGATCAGGCCACCGGCCATCAGGCTGGCCGCGATCAATGCCAGCGAGCCGGCGCCACCCAGCACCCGCGAGCGCAGGTAGCGGCTGCGCTGATCGGGCGTCGGGTCGTTGAAGCGGCGCAGCAGCGTCTCGCCCAACTGGTAGCCGCTGGTGCCGGTGTAGGCCACCGTGCCGATCTGGCGCACCAGCTCCTGGTAGGTCGGGTGCGGCAGACCGTTCTTCAGCGCCAGCGCGGCCAGGCCCGCACCGGCCAGGAACGACAAGCCGTCGTCACCACCGGCCAGTACTTTCTTGAACAGCGCATGGCCGTCGACCCCCGGCGCATCGGCCGCCATTTTGTTTTTCCTGCCGCGCAGGTAGCGCAACACGTCATCGAAGCGGGTGCCGCCGATGCGGATCGAATCAAACGCATTGGCTGCGGCCAGCATGCCGGTCAGCGTACCTGCGACCACGCCATGCGGCAGGTTGCCGGCAAGGGCGTTGTGCCAGACCGACCCGAGCCCGACCGCATACGACGCCGTGTAGACGGCATCCAGCGCCCAGCGCACATGGCTGGTGCCGGGCCGCAGGTCGGCGCCGATGGTGCCGAGGTCGTTCATCGCCTTCTCCAGCTGCAGGAGCGCCTGCTTGTCGTTCAACGGCGTTGCGTCACGCAGCTTTGCCTCCGCATCCTTCACCGCATCGAGGTTCTGACGCAGCTCTATCTTCTTGTCGGCCGGAACACCCCGCATGAACCGATCCAGGCGATCGACCACCCGGTCATGGCGGCGCAGCGTCTGGTCGAACACCGCCTTGCTCGCCACGCGCGCACTCAGGCCGACGCGTGCTTTCGTCACCGCGCTCGGCTTGACGCCCACCTGGCGGGCCGAGGTCGTCAGTTGCTCGACCGCCTGCGTCACGCGGCGGCGGTAGGCAAAGCGAAATTCGCCCGGCTTCATCTTCAGGTCGGAGACGGCCTGCGCGGCCGCGTTGAAGGCGTCTTTCCGGTGGGCCGGCACACCGCCGCCCCTGATGCGCTTCTGGCCGTCATGCACCAGTCGGTTGGCGATCATCTCGAACTCGCCCTTGGTCGTCAGCTTCTTGTTCATCAGCCGGTGCTGGCGATCCCAGTAGCGTGCATGGCCGAAGCGCAAGGCCTTGGAGCCGGCACGCATCAGGCTGCCCGCTGCGACGAGCGTCAATGGGCCGATGCCTGGCGAATGGGGCGCAACAAAGGTTTCGGCCGCAAACGCCACGCCTCCGGTCGCCAGCAAGCCGACGGTGGCCGAACCGTACACACGGCGTCGGCTGGCGGTGGCGGGTGTGGCCACGGAGTTCATGCTGCCGGCCTGCGTTGAGGCAGTCGATACGGATTGCTGCGCCGCCTTGCGACGGCTGGGCTTGCGCCGCGCCGACAGCACGGTGCCAACCGCGCCAGGCTCATGCTGGCTCGCCTGTTGACTCAAAACCTGGCGCAGCTGCCGGTCATCTAGGCGGTTAGTCCAGTGCCTCGCGTCCACGGCGCCTTGCACGCGGGTGGCCTGCATCTCGATGTCCAGGCTGTGCGGATTGGCTGCACCGCGCTGCTGATAGTGCACGGCCTCATGCGCGGCGATGCCGGCCAGGCGCGCCGGGCGCGTCCACACGCCACGGCCGGCCGTCACGCCGATGTAGTCGGCATGGTTCACATAGAAGCCATCGCGGTTCATGCCCAGCGGGTCCCGCTTGAACTGGTTCAGGTGCAGTTCGCCGCTTTCGAGCAGGCGCGCCGTGGCCTCGCCATGGGCATCACCCGGCCGGCGCAAGGCCCGCAGGATGGGCTGCATGCGGCGGTCGTCGGGCGCAATGCGCGTGCTTTCCAGCAGCGAAGGGTCCAAGTCGCTCGGGTCGCGCACCAGGCTGCGCAGCGCATCGATGGACTGGCCGATGCGGTGGTTGGTAATCGGCCGCCCGCGCCGCCCCGCCAGCGCAATGGCTTCACCTGCGGCCGATGGCATCGCGTCATGGCGGTGCAACGCCGTCACCGGGTCGCCCGCCGTCTGATAGGCCGTGATGCGGCCAGCGCCAGGCAAGCCTTCCGGCACGCTCGCGGCATGCACACCGGCCGCGTTGAAGGTGATCGCGTCCAGGCCCGAAGCCGTGGCCGCCACCTCGGCGAGCCGGCCGCCGAGCGAATGGCCGACCAGCGTGACATCGGTACCAGCCGAGCGCAGCTGTTGGCCGACCGCGGCGGCGTAATGGTTGTAGTCGGACTCATGGCCCCTCGCCTGGCGCACGTTTTCGCGCCAGTTCGCGCGAGAGCTCAGCACCGTGCCACGGAACGCCACCATCGGCTTGAACCCCGCCTGCCGGTTCTCGCCGACCGGCTCGTACACGCGCATGCGCAAGCCATCGGGCACAGGCATCGTCAGGTCGATGCCATAGCGCGCCGCCACGTCCTGCACATCGGTGTTGGCACGCCAACCGGGGAAGCCCGCGCTGTCGTCGACACCCACGTTCTTGGTGGCGAGAGCGGCATCGATGGCACGCTGCAGTTCGGTCGGCTGACGTGCCGCCTGCGCAGGGCCGGCGTCGGCCGCAGCGCCATCGGCAACGGGTTCACCGAACTCCTGGCGCAGCACGTTCTCCGGCCCGCGCTGGGCCACTGTCAGCGACTCACGCTGAACCACCGGCAGCGGCTCGCCCGCGGCCTGGCGCTTCAACCATTCGGTGCCGAAACGGGTCAGCCCCTCCCCCACCTGCCGTGGCGACAGCTCGGCCTCGGCGGGCGCGTGAGACAGCTGGATGCGTGGCGCCTTCTTCAGCACGGCCGCATCGAGCAGGCCGTTGTCCACCCACATCCGGGCGGTCTGCAGGTCCACGGCCACGCCACCCAGGTTCACCGCCGTCTGCGCCAGCACCTCGCCGCCCAGGTGCCCGGATTCAATGGAAATGCGGTTGTATTGATTTTCCCAGGCACCTTGCAGCATCAGCATCTCGGGCGGCTGGCCGCGCGCAGCCAGCTCTTGCGCCTGCTCGGCCAAGGCCTTGCGGAAGATCGCCTTGTCGGCAGGGCTCAGGTTCGAGGCCTGCCTCATCAAGGCCTGGTGCGCCTGGTCCAAGTACTTCTTCTGCTGCGCCCTGGCCTTCTCGCCGACCTTCGCGCTGACCAGATGCCCCATCTCCAGCAGCTGCGGCAGGTCGGCCAGTTCGTCGTGGCCGAGGCCCGCCTTCAGCTCATGCCGCGTGTTGAGCAGTGGGCTCAGTGCATCGTCGGGGTGGGCCAGCAGGTACTCCACCGCCCGCGCCTTGAGCTGCTTGTCGTGGCTCGAAGAACCCAGCGTGCGCAGCTCTTTGCCGGAGGGGGCGAGCAGAAAGTGCAAGGGGTGCTCGGGATGGCGCTGCAGCACCTCCGCCGCCTTGGGCTGGCGGCCGCCCTTCAGCTTGTAGCGCGCGCCCAGCAGGAAGCCGAGTTCGCCCTCAGGGTCTTGGCGCAGGATGCTCACGGCCCGCGCCTTCAAGGCCTGATCGGACGGAGACGAGGTGAGCTTGCGCAGCCGATGGCCCGAGTCGTCCAGCATGAAACGCAGCGGATGGTTGGGGTCGCTGCTGATGATGTCGGCCGCCCGGGCGTTGCGCTGGGCGATGAAATCGTTGTGATTGAACAGCCGCGTTCCGTTGAGCAGGAAGCTCAGCACATGAGTCGTATCTGCCGAGATCAGCGCTTCGGCATCGCGGCGCATCTGCCCCCTGCTGCTGCCGATCAAAGGCAGCGGGTCATTCAGGGTTGAGTCGTTGCGCCGGACGCTTGAACCCGAGGCGCTCGTGTGGTCCTGCAAGGCCGATGGATGGCCATAGCCGTGGGTGAACGGCCCCGGGAAGACGGCGGTGTAGTCGCCCTGAGGCCCGGTCCGTTCGCCCCACACCACGAAGTGAGGGCGCGGCGCCGCGACGGGATTGATGGCCAGCTCGGCCTCATGCCGCGTGTTCAGGACGTGCATATCGCCCGGCGATGCGAAGCGCTGGTTGCTGTGAGGCGTGGGGTGCGTATGGGCCACCGGCCTTGCGCCGGCCGGAATCGGGCAGTGCACCGCGCTGCCGCTGTACAAACGGCGCACGCGCTGGCCATTCACGTTCTCGATCGTCAGCGCGAATTCGACCTTGCGCCCCTCCCTTGTGCTCAGCTGGTACAGCTTGCCGTAGCTGAACTCACCGGTGTGGCGCCCGCTCGGTATCGTCACGCCTTCGGACCCTGGCAAGGCCCCGCTGGCCAGCAGCTGATCCATCGTGGCATGGGTGCCCAGCCCCGGCGTGCGCGGCTCCACGGCCGGCAGGTGAGAGACGGAACCCGTGCCTTGCTGCAAGGCACCCGCCGACATCGTCTTCACGCTGTTGTGCACCTTCACATAGCCCCGCGCGACCGGGCGCGAGCCGATGTCGACCAGGTTCAGCGCCAGGTTCAGGCCCTGCTGGCGCTTTTCTGTGTCACTCATCTGGCTCCAGTTGTCGTAGGTGTAGCGGGTGTTCTCCTCCATCGCCACCGCACCCGACAACGCCGTCGGGGCGGAGAGCTTGTCGCCGATCGGTGCCCACTTGGCCTGTTGTGCCTGCCAGGCCGGCGCGCGTGCCTGCAGGCTTGCGGCCTTGGCTTCCAGGCTGGCGCCCTTGGCCGTTGTCGACGCATTGCCGCCCAGCCGCGAAGCGCTGGCCGCCACGCGCTCGGTGCGCATCAGGTTGGCGCCGGCCACGGCCGCGCGGCCGGTCGCACCCAGGGTCGGCAAGGCCACCACCGACGAGCCGAGGTTCAGCCAGTCCAGCCGCGCCTGCCGGTTGGTGAACGGGTTGATCGAGCCCCCATGCTGCGCCTCGTTGTAGAGGTTGTGGCCGCTGGTGGTGGCCGAATACGCACTGGCACCGACCAGTGCGACCGAGGCCGTGGCCAGCAGCGCACCTGGCACGGCCAGTGTGCCCAGCGACCCCACCGTCAGCACCACGCCGGCCGCCACGCCCACGCCGGCCACACCCCATTGCACCCAGGGGTTGTGTTCGACCTTCTCCCAGTTGCTTTCCACGCGCGCATCGCCCACGAAGAGCTTGACGTTGCCATGCGAGTCGAGCGACAAGTTGCCATCCTCCGGCATCACCAGTTTCACGCCGTCGGCCGGCAAGGTGTTGTTGTGGCGGTAGTCGTCCAGGCTCGTGTACTCACGGCCCATTTCGTCGACGTACTTGTCGCCGCGGCCATCGGCCTGGGCCACCTTGAAGATCGCGGTCTTGACGATGCCACCATGCTTCGGGTCGTCGATGCCGTACACCACCGGCACCACGGTGATCTGGGCCTGGTCACCACCGATGTCGGCGATCTTGCCGCTCACCTTGTCGAGCATCTTCTGCTGCTCGCCACCCAGGCCGGCAAACAGGTTTTGCGACTGGCGCAGTTGCAGGTTGTTGGCCGGCGCGTTCGGATCGAGCGCGATCGACGGCTGCCATCCCAGCGCAAAGCCCACTTCGTTGCCGATCTGCGTTCGGCCCTGCGCCTGCACCGGTTGCGCACCGCCTTGCGCGTAGTACGCGTTGAAGATGTGCTGCGTCATCGCTGCCGGGTCGTCGTTGAACAGGCGCACCAGGGCTTGAGGGTTGTTCTCTTGCCCGGCCTGCAGCTTGCCGGCGATGAAGGCCTTGTTCTGGGCTTGGGAGGTCGGCACCGCCCCGGCCTGCAGGTTCGACTTCGCGTTCGCCAGCTCGGACTGCGATGCCGCCAGATCCTGATAACTCTTGGCTTGCGTGGAGTCGGCAAGACCCGGGTTCTGACGCTGCCATTGCGTGTGCAGCGCCTGCTTGGCGACCACGTCCTGCTCGGCCAGCTTGACCTGGTGTTCGCGGCCGAGCTGGTGCCAGTTGGCCCGTGATTTCACGCTCTCACGCAGACGATCGGTGGTGCGTTCGCGCAGCCCCGCGATGTCGTCCACGGTCTGACCTGCATGCTGTTGGCTCTCGGCCATCTGCAGCTGCCGGTTGGATTGCTGCCAGGCCAACGCATCATTGACGACCTGTTGCTCAGACAAGGCCAGCGTGTGGGACTCGACCGCATCGTCATAGGTCTGCTGCAGCAGCTTCGGATCGCCCGCACCCGCCTCCAGCTTCGTCTTCGCATCGGCAACCGCGCCCGTGGTGGTCACGACCTGGTTGTCCACCTTCAGCTTGCGGGCGGCGAGATCGTCACCCAGGTTGAGCGCAGGCGCTGGCTTGCCGTCCGCGCCCACGGCCGGCTCCGGCTTCAGGGCCGCCTGGGTGTCCAGAAAGTCCACGCGCGCCTGCGTCGACTTCTGGTCGGCCTGCGCCTGCCACAGCTTGGCCGTGGCCTCATTCATCTTGTAGCTGCCCTTCGGCACGACATACGCCACGATCAGGTCCGGCTTGCGGCCCAGCACGTCAGAGTCTTTCTTGAAGGTCACGAACCATTCGCCGCCGCAGCCGCGCGTGACCTCCACATCGTCGGCACTCAGCCCCTTGGGCAGGCCATCGGCCAGCACGCCGTTCTGGTCGTCGCCATTGGGCTTGATGCTCCAGGTCGGGTCGTAGTTGTCCGGGTAGATGTCGGCCGTGACGGTATCGCCGTAGCCGCTGTTCGTGCGCTTCTCGATGAAGAGGCTCGGGTGCGGCTTCACGAAGGTGTGCTGGGCATACTCGGCCGGCGCGGCGAGCGCCTTGCTGCCCGCGGCCGCCTCGGCCAGCCAGGTCTCGCTGTCGGCCACCTGCGTTTGCAGGCGCAGGGCGTCCTGCTCGGCGGCCTTCAACTCCGCGCTCTTGGCGGGCGCCTTCGCGGCAGGCCCATAGACCGCCGGCGGGGTCAGCTTGCTGACCTTGGCATTGGCGGCGTCCATCTGGTCGCGCAAGCTGGGCAAGGCATCTTTCCGGGCCTTGATTTCGTCGGGCGAGGCATGGGCCGGCTCGGCCAGGTCGGCCGTGGCCTTGCGCAGGTCGGTTCGCAGCTGCTTGATGTGATCGCTGTTCGGTGGCTCGCCGCTGCGCTCAGCCGCCTGCAGCGCCTGCGCCGCCTTGAGCTGCGCCACTTGCAAGCCGGTGCGCTGCTGAGCTTGCAAGGCCTCGCCGAGCTTCACGCTGAGCACATCGGCATCGTCACCCGGCTTCGGGTGCTGGGTGTTCCACAAGGCCTGCGATGCATCGGCATCGGCCTTTGTTTGCGCGGCGCCCAGGCCCTTGCCATCGGCGATCACCTGGGGCGCCTGGCCACTAAGGCCCTTGTCTTCCACATGCTCGGCCAACTGCTGGCCCGACGCCTTCACGTCGTTCATCGTGTCGAAGTTCTTGTCATGGGCGGCCCAATACCGCTGCGATACCGGGTTCAGCTTTTCCTTGGTCTCGCCATAACGCCCTGTCTGCTTGACATAGTAGTAGGTGCCATCGGCCTCTTGTTTGATGCAGTCAGGGCGTTTCTGGTCATCGATGCCGCGCACCCAGAAGCCCTCGTCATAACCGTCTGGCGTCACGGTGACCTTGGACTTGCCGCCACGCCCCTGGTACTCGACCACGTGGGTGGTGGGCTGCTGCAGCGCCTCCAGGTCAACGGCCTTCTTGGCGTCGGCCCACTCGGTGGCGGCATCGCTGTGCTCGGCCAGATCGGAAGCCAGCTTCTGGCGGTCGTGCGCAATCTGCTGCTGGTGCTTGGCCTGCACCAACTGGTCTTCCAGACCGGGCTCGCCGACCTGGATGCGTGCCTGGAGATCGTCCACCGTCAGGTCGGCGGCCTTGACTTCATAATCGGTCGTCACCGTGCCGGGGGGCGCCAGGTCCGGGTTGCCGTTCGGCGCCGCACTGCTGCCGTAAAGCAGCTTCAGCTGGTCGACCTGCCGGTGCGCCAGTTCGGCTTCATGCTGCAACCGCTTCACCTCGGCCTGCGAGGCCGTTCGCATCTCCGCCCGCTCCTGGCCTGAATAGCCGCGCAGGTCGAGATGGTTGGCATCGGTCTGGGCCTGGGCTGCAGCCGCATCGGCCGCCGAAGCCGCCTGGTTCGCATTGGCCAGCTTGGTCTGCCCGGCCTTCAGCGTGTCTTCGTAGCCGAGGTTCAGCTTGCGCATGTCGGGCGATTCGGCCAGCACGCCATCGCGCACCGAATTGACACCGCCGGCCAATGAATCCACGTCGAAGAACTTGCCGTCCTTGACCTGCTTCAGCGCCAAGTCGGCCTGCTGCTGGATGGCTTTGCTAGGGTCCTGGCCTTGTGACGACGCCGTGGCCGCCGCGAGCCGCATGTCGTGCTGCACCGACACCAGCCAGCCCTGATGCGCCTGCTGCGCGGCGGCCTGCTGATTGGGGTTCGCCTTGCCATTGAGCACGGGCTTGTAGGCGGTCTGCATCTTCTTCAGCAGCGCCTGCGTTTCTGCGCTGGACGACGCCAGCGGCGTGGCCTGCCCCTCTGCCGGTGGCTCGTAGAGCGACTCCAGCACCTGGGCCTCGTCGGCCTTTTGCTGGGCCGACACCGTCGCGGCCGAAGGGTCGTTCGGTGCGCGCTGTTTCACCGCGTCGTCGAGCTTCGAATCCTGCAGCGTCTTCTGCTTGTCGCGCAGGTCGGCGATCGCCTCTTTCTTCTGCGCGGCCAGCTCGTCCTGCTTTGCGATCTCACGCAGTTGCTTGGCGCGATCGGCCTGGGGCTTGCCCTTGACCGCCAAGTCTTCGGCCATCTCGGCCGCATGTCGCGCCGCATCGGCCTTCTGGCGAGCTTCCACCGCCTGGCGTCGGGCTTCCTCCGCGGCCTTGCGCGCGGCCTCAGCGGCCTTGCGTGCCGCTTCCAGCGCACGCTGGCGGGCCTCTTCGGCGCGGCGCAGCGCGGCCTGGTGTTCGGCGGCAGCGGCTGCTGCCGCGCTGGGTGAGTTGTTGACGG
>CAHJWV010000092.1 GCA_903643055.1 Burkholderiales bacterium
GTCAGCGGGCTGTAGTTGGCGCCGGCGTGTTCCGTTTTCGGCAGCAGCGCGAAATGCTTCAGATGTGCCTGCGCTACGGCGGCGTTCATCTGCTCGGTCAATGCCGGCGAGCTCTCGACCGCACCACGAAGATTTCGATAGGCACTGGAGTCAGGCGGGCCGACCTCTCCAATCAAACGCTCGAGCTCTGGACTGACTGAGCTCATCTTTCTACGCCCACGCGGCTCTCGACTTGGAGGAAGTAGACGCTGACATTCTTGACGCAAAGATGTTCAATCCTTACGCGGCTCTCTCCGACATAGCCAATATTGAGTTTGAGTTGTCCACGCTGGTATTGCCGCTGAGGCGTGCTGCCGCGTGAATGTCCTGTCTGCTTGAATCCCATCTTGCGCAAGTCGTCATGAAACTGATCCATGTCGAGAGCGCAGATGTCTGACTTCGCGGACGCTTCTGCCCCGGAAGCCGCGGCCTCTTTGAACATGAAATCCAGTACAGGAAGTCGATTCGAGTTGTCCAGATAACCGAGGTAGAGATAGGTCCAAGCCGGCGTCAGCGTTGAGCCACCGTGAAAGGACCCAGGCTTGGCCGGGTCCTGAACGAGCGCAAGCCCGCTGAACTTGGCGACTCGCTCGGCCGTCAGGTCCTGCGGCGCATGCAGATCGTCTATGAGTGCGAGCAGGCGGCGCAGGGCTTGCGCGGCATCGATCGCGGGTGTGTTGGGAACGGACATGGTTTTCTCTGTTTCGGGTGGTCTGGCAGCGTCCATGGAATTGGGGCGGTTTGTTGAGGGCACGGACGAGCAGGCAGCAAGAAAACTGCTCAAGAGCACAAGGGCGTGGAAGTTCTTCAATCGAATAAGACTTGGAATGCGGGGTCGCACTGTCGCTCGCACGCATGTTTTCGACAAGAAATGCAATACGCCAATTGACATTCCGCGTGATCGAATCCGGGCGGCGAGATGCGCCACATGGCCCCGCCCGCTGCTCAGAAGCCAAACGTGGCAGGATGCCCGTCTTCTTTTTTGTTCGCCAGCAAGGAGACTTCGACCATGTCGTTGATGAAAAGCAAAGCCGTCCGGATCGACCGCAACGGCGGCCCTGAAGAATTGAAGATCGTCGAGGTCGAGGTCGGCGAACCCGGGCCGGGCGAGATTCGCATCCGCCACCAGGCCGTGGGCCTGAACTTCATCGACACCTACCAGCGCAGCGGCCTGTATCCGTTCGCGATGCCGCTGCAACTGGGCATGGAGGCCGCGGGCGTGGTCGAGGCGGTGGGCGAGGGCGTCACGCACCTGAAGGCCGGCGACCGCGCCGCCTATGCCAGCGGGCCGCCCGGCGCTTACTGCGAGCTGCGCGTGATGCCGGCCAAGTGCGTCTGCAAGCTGCCCGACGACATCTCTTTCGAGACCGGCGCGGCCATGATGCTCAAGGGGCTCACGGCGCAGTACCTGCTCAAGAAAACGCTGCCGGCCGAAGGCCTGCAGCCCGGCGACTTCATCCTGTTCCATGCCGCCGCCGGCGGCGTCGGCCTGATCGCCTGCCAGTGGGCCAGGGCGCTGGGGCTGCGGCTGATCGGCACCGCCGGCAGCGATGCCAAGTGCCAGCTTGCGCTGGCGCACGGCGCGGCGCATGCCATCAACTACAGCACCGAAAACTTCGCGGCGCGCGTCAAGGACATCACCGGCGGCAAGGGCGTGAAAGTGGTGTACGACTCGGTCGGCAAGGACACTTTCGAAGGCTCGCTCGACTGTCTGCGCCCCTTCGGGCTGCTCGCGATATTCGGCAACGGCTCGGGGCCGGTGCCGCCGTTCAACCTGGGGCTGCTGGCATCGAAGGGCTCGCTCTACGTCACGCGGCCGACCTTGTTCACGCACACGGCCACGCGCGAAAGCACGCAGGCCATGGCCGACGATCTGTTCGCGGTGGTCCGCAGCGGCCAGGTCAGGATTCCGGTCGAGCAGCGCTATGCACTGGCCGACGTGCAGCAGGCGCACCGCGACCTCGAGGCGCGCAAGACCACCGGCTGTACCGTGCTCACGCTCTGAGGCACATCGACGGCGGCACGTGCCCGATGCGCAGGCGCTTTCCTACCTGCGCCGGCGCCGAGGGCCTGCGCGGTCGCGGCGGCGCGCTCCTTAGCCTGCAAAGGCCAACAAGGGAGTTCCCATATGTCCGCATCCGTCAGAGCTTTCATCGTCGAAGACAACCCGACGATCCTGGAGAACCTGGTCGGCACGCTGCGCGAACTCGCGCACGTGGAGTCGGTCGGCACCGCGAACACCGAAACCGACGGCATGCGCTGGCTGGCCGAGCACGACAGCGAATGGGACCTGGCGATCGTCGACCTGTTCCTGAAACACGGCACCGGCCTGCGCATCCTCGAAGCCACGCAGAACCGCCAGCCGATGCAGAAGCTGGTGGTGCTGAGCAACCACGCCACCGCCGACATGCGCGAGCGCTGCACTGCGCTCGGTGCCGACGCGGTGTTCGACAAGGCGACCGAGATCGACGACCTGATCGACTTCTGCCTGCGCCGGCGCGAGCTGGCGCAAACCGCGGCCCACTGATGTGGCTGCCGCATGGATCTATCCGATAAATCCATTTCACTTTTGAATCGCGCCGGTTTCCAATCGGCGTCATGGCACGCTCCCGTTTTCTCCCCGACAACTTCACGCTCGCGCTGGTCGCCACCGTTCTGCTGGCCAGCCTGCTGCCGGCCAGCGGCACGGCCGCGCATTTCTTCGAACGGCTGACCACCTTCGGCATCGGCCTGCTGTTCTTCCTGCACGGCGCCAAGCTGTCGCGCGAGGCCATCCTGGCCGGCATCACGCACTGGCGGCTGCACCTGCTCGTGTTCGCCTGCACCTTCGTGCTGTTCCCGGTGCTCGGCTTCGTGCTGCGGCCGGTGCTGTCGCCGCTGGTCACGCCGCAGCTCTACACCGGCGTGCTATTCCTGTGCGTGCTGCCGGCCACCGTGCAGTCGGCCATCGCGCTCACCTCGATGGCGCGCGGCAACATCCCGGCCGCGGTCTGCAGCGCGTCGGCTTCCACGCTGCTCGGCGTCTTCATCACGCCGATCCTGGTCAACCTGCTGGTGGTGCCGCACGGAGGCGGCGGCGCCAGCGGGGGCGCACTCGACGCGATCGGCCGCATCCTGCTGCAACTGATGCTGCCGTTCGCGATCGGCCACCTGATGCGGCCATGGATCGGCGGCTGGATCAAGAAGCGCGCGAGCTTCGTCAAGGTGGTCGACCAAGGCTCGATCCTGCTGGTGGTCTACACCGCTTTCAGCGCCGCGGTGATCGAGGGTTTGTGGAAGCAGGTGCCGCTGAGCGCGCTGGCCGGCCTGGTTGTGGTCTGCTGCGTGCTGCTCGGCCTGGCGCTGACCAGCACCACCTGGATCGCGCGCAAGCTCGGCTTCAGCAAGGAAGACGAGATCACCATCGTCTTCTGCGGCTCCAAGAAAAGCCTGGCCAGCGGCATCCCGATGGCCAAG
>CAHJWV010000093.1 GCA_903643055.1 Burkholderiales bacterium
GCGTTCGAGGCTTTCAGCAGGTTCATGCCCACGCCCAGCGGCAGCGCCGGTCCGATGGCCGCCAAGCCCATGGCGGCGTGGCGGGACGCATCACCGAAGGCCTCGACCTTTTCGGAAACCATCCGGCTCAGCTCGCGCTGGTCTTCCGCAGTCGGCAACGGGCCGGCTTTGCTCATCAGATCGGTCCGGTGGGCAATGACCTGAGATGACGCCCACATCGTTTCATTGAACTTGAGCCACACATTCATCCACGCCATGGCAGGCGTGAACACCACCAGCATCGGATTGGCTGCTTTCAGAGGGTGTGCCATCGGGTTGTCCTCAGTGCTTGGGGCTGTGAATTGGAGGGGGCCTTGCGTGGTGGCAAGGCTTCATGCAGGAACGGGGTGTGCGTCGCGGCTCCAATGGCGGTGCTGGCCGATCGCGGCGATGAAGGATTGGGCGAATGCGCCGCCCCCTGCAGCGGGGCCATCAACGACCACGACACCGGGCAGCGTATTTTCATTGCCCACGATGTTCGGCAAAGCCACGCCCAGCGTGTCCAGCAACTGCACGCCTTCGCCGGCGGCCGCGATCGCCTTGCCGTGTTTGTAAGCCTCGAGCACGAAGTGCACGGCATCGCCGTTGGCTCGCAACGACGTGGCGCTTTCAGCACCGGCAGGCACGTAAACGGCATCGAAGACCACCGACGGCGTGGTGACGATCGTGTGGTCGACCGCGACGGTGCCGCCATCGAGGGTGCGTATGTTGCCCAGCCGCGGCGCGAGCACCTTGGGCTGCGCACCCGCACGCACCAACGCCTGCTGCACGGCCTGAATGCTGGCGCCATCGACACCATCGTCAATCAGGATCGCGATGCGACGGGTCGCGATGTTGCCGTCGGTGTGGCGCATGCTCAACGCCTGCGAGGTCTCGACATCGAGTTCGACCTCGCAGCGGCGAAAGCCCCGTCGCTGCGACGCGGCTTCACCGTCCGGCGCTTCGGTGCCCAAGGGCTCGGCCACGCGATCGGCCAACTCGACGTTCACATGCACGAGGTTATCGACCATGCGCTGGCGGATGGCCAATGTCTCGACCTTTGACAGTTCGAACTGAAATGCCTTGACGAGATGGTCTTGCTCGGCCTCGCTCTGGCTTTGCCAGAACAGGCGGGCTTGGGAGAAGTGATCGTCAAACGTGGGGCTGCGGCGGCGTACCTTTGGCGGCTCCAGCACTTCGGGATAACTGCGAAAGCCGGTGGATTCACCTTCGACCCTGAATTCTTCGCCGCTGTTCAGCGTGTTCGGCTCGTAGGCGGCTCGGCCGCGGTTGATCAACTGGCGCCCGCCAATGCCATCACGCTGAAAGTTATGGAACGGGCACACGCCCTTGTTGATCGGCAGTTCATGGAAGTTCGGCCCGCCCAGGCGTGACAGCTGGGTGTCGGTGTACGAGAACAAACGGCCTTGCAGCAAGGGGTCGTTGCTGAAGTCAATGCCCGGTACCACATGGCCTGGATGGAAGGCGACCTGTTCGGTCTCGGCAAAGAAGTTATCGGGATTGCGGTTGAGCACCATCCTGCCAATGCGCTGCACCGGCACCAGTTCTTCCGGGATCAGCTTGGTCGGGTCCAGCAGATCGAAGGCATAGCGGTGTTCATCGGCCTCTGGAATCAATTGCACACCGAGCTCCCACTCCGGAAAGTTGCCCGATTCAATGGCTTCCCAGAGGTCGCGGCGATGAAAGTCGGGGTCCTTGCCGGCAATCTTTTGCGCTTCATCCCAGGCCAGCGCATGCACGCCCAGCTTGGGCTTCCAATGGAACTTCACGAAGGTGGAAATGCCTTGCGCGTTGACGAAGCGAAAGGTGTGCACGCCAAAGCCTTCGATCATGCGCAGGCTGCGTGGGATGGCGCGGTCCGACATCGCCCACATCAGCATGTGCGTGGTCTCAGGCATCAGCGAAGCGAAGTCCCAGAAGGTGTCATGGGCGCTCGCGGCCTGCGGCATTTCGTTATGCGGCTCAGGCTTCACGGCGTGGATCAGGTCGGGGAACTTGATCGCATCCTGGATGAAGAACACTGGGATGTTGTTGCCGACCAGGTCGTAGTTGCCTTCCTGCGTGTAGAACTTGACCGCAAAGCCACGCACGTCACGCACCGTGTCGGCCGAGCCCTTCGAGCCGGCCACCGTCGAGAAGCGAACGAAGACCGGCGTCTTCGCGTTTGGGTCTTGCAGGAAATGCGCGCTCGTCACGTCGGCCATCGGCTGGTAGACCTGGAAGTAGCCGTGCGCGCCTTCGCCGCGGGCATGGACTGCGCGCTCGGGGATGCGCTCGTGGTCGAAGTGGGTGATCTTCTCGCGCAGGATGAAGTCTTCGAGCAAGGTCGGGCCGCGCACCCCCGCCTTCAGCGAGTTGTGGTTGTCCGACAGCTGCGCGCCCTGGTTGGTCGTCAGAAAATTCGCCGGGTCGTTGCTGTTCGCATTCAACGCGGCTTGCTTGGCGTCGGGCTTGTTGCGGCTGGGTGCGCTCATGAAGATCCTCGGGGCAGTAAAAACTTCGCCAAGACTAAGGAAGGCAGGGATGCGCCGACAGGCGGGGATCACGCGCTTGCGTGTCGGAGGTTTCGCCGTGTTGCCGTGGGAATCGTCTGACCTGTGCGTGCGCAGCGAGCACGCATGACTTGCCGATTTGGCAGGTTCAGGTGCGGTATGGAGATGCCGCGTTGACCCTGCGTTGCTGGCGTTGGCTAGATCGGAAGAGCACACGTCTGAACTCCAGTC
>CAHJWV010000094.1 GCA_903643055.1 Burkholderiales bacterium
CAGGGGATTTGGGATGCAAGATTCACGCCGGAAAGTGAGCGTTCATGCGGGATACAGGCGTATTGCAGGGCTGACTACAAACCAACTTCACTAGCACCTATGACGTGATGACAGCGGCCAACACCTGGGGCCGCAAGAAGTCGATCGATCTGATCTGGGACGTGGTGAAGTCGGCGAAGGCCCGCGGCGTTGCGGTGTGCTGGACTATCAGACCTGCAAATCCACATTGATCAGCGAGAACCTGCTGGCCCTTCCCAATGGCGGCCCGTGCAGCACCAACCGCAACGGCTGGCTGGCCGACTTGCGCAAGCTCGCCGACATCGCGGCCGCCAACAACAGCGTGATTCTGTGCACTCACGGGCTTGTCGGGCACCGGCGTGTCGCTGGAGGCCAAGTCCATCAGCGGCGCCTACATCCGCCACTTCCAGAACCAAGTCTGGCTGGCCCGGGTTGGCGGCGGCAAAGCATCGGACACCATTGGCAACTTCAATCAAGACACCGGCTGGAACATTGCCGGCCCATGGGCACCTTGAGTTGAGGCCTGAACTCAGGCGTTCACGATCGCTCCATCGTTCATCGGCGTCGAGTCTTATTTCAGTGGTCTGCTTCTTTGACGGGTGCAGGGCTCGCCAGCACAGGTCACTGTGGCAAAGCGCCCTGAGATGCGATGGAGCGCCAAGCTCTTGCTCTGATTAAAAAGTCGCCCGAGGGCCATCGACGACCATCGCGTCGATGGCCCCTTCCATTTTGTGTTGTCAATGGCACGCTTTGGCACAGTTAGCTTTTCAAGTGACTGATCCGCCAAATCAGGCGATTGCGCCGGGCCCAGCAGGCCATTCCAGTGCATGGCTTCGTTCAAGCTCATCCAGATGAGGTCGGCTTGATCGAGCGCACCTGCGAGCCGGCCGATCCATGCCTGGCGAGGGCTGCCCCATACTCGGCGCCCGGAGGTCAAACCTCCCAACGTGCCCGCCTCCCCTTCTCTGCAGCCCTGCTCGCTCACACGCACCGATGAACGCCCCCGCCGACTATGCCGAGATGAAAGCCTTTCTGCGCTTCTTCTCGCACCGATTCCTCGACCAACGCACCGCCACCGGCGCAGATCAACCCGTCACCGCGCTGGAAAAGCTGGAACAGGAGTCGCCAGACCGTGCGCCGGCCGGGCTGCGCATGGCGGTGAACAACTGCATGGAAATTTCTGCGCCTTGGCTGCTGTCTCAGATTGAGTCGCTCGACAAGGAAATGCATGCACAGGGGTTGATCACCTTGTCGCAAGTTCGCTATCGCGTGTGGGGTCGCTGCGCCGCGATGCTCAAGCGCCGCCAGATCCGCAATGATCAGGAGTGGGCCGTGGCGCAAGGGGTTTTGAGCGACGCATCAATGGCCGAGAGCCTGCCTGCGCCCGTTCGCGAAAGCCTGCTCGCCATGAGCGCCAGCTACAACAACACAGCACGGCCTCGTGCTTCACTGGCTCGCCCGGCCACGGCAACGCACACCAACCCCAGGCATCGCACGACGCGCCGCTGAAACGCACGGCTTGAATCACAAGCCACCTGCCACGAATCAAGGTCGAACGCTTTGAAAGCGCACGAACGCCAGCGTGCAAATCCAACGCGACATGCAAAAACAAAAGCGCTGGTCGCACCTCTCATCGAGGGCGACCAGCGCTTGTTCGAGCGACGGAGCCGAGGCTTGTCAGCCTGAGGGGCGGTTGCCGGCCTCAGGCCTCGTTCCGATTTACTTCAACTGCCATTGCTGGTTGGCGCCGCCATGGCACGTCCATATGGCCACCGGGCTGCCGTTGGCGACTGCGTTTGCGCTGACGTCCAGGCACAAGCCGGATTCTGCGCTCACCAGGGTGCTGCCCTTGACTTGCCATTGCTGATTGCGACCGCCATTGCAAGCCCAAATGCCCACCGGCGAGCCGGGGGTTGTGGCGTGCCCCAGCACATCCAGGCACTTGCCGCCATACACCTGCAGGCCACCATTGGCCAGCTGCGTCCAGCGCTGATTGGTGGCACCCGAGCAATCCCAGATCAGCACGCCCGTGCCGTCGGCCTGGCTGCCGCCCTTGACGTCAAGGCAGCGCTTGGATTGCGCACCCACGATGGTCTTGGTGGCGGAGCCGCCGCCATCCTTGACCCATCCTGCCGCCAGCACCTTCTTGATGCCATCGTTCCAGGCATTGGCCATCTTCTGGAAACCATTGCCATTCGGATGCAGGCCGTCAGAGAGATCGGCCGTGGTCACGCTGGTCATTTCGACCAGCTGGATGTGCTTGCCGGCATTGGCGCGCGCCTGCACAAGTTCTCGGACACGCGCGTTGTAGCTGACGATGCGAGCCTGGGTGTCTTTGTTTGACGCCGGGATGATGGTCGACACCAGCAGCGCAGTCTCGGGCGCGGCAGCATAGATCTGGTCGATCAAGGCAGACAATCGGTCGGGCGCGCTCGAGACCTGATAGTTGCCGTTGACGTCATTCGTGCCGATGTGCAGCAAGACGATGTTCGGGCGGTATTGCGAGACCACACTGGTCGCGATGCCCTGGATGTCGTTGATCTTCCAGCCGGAGTGGCCTTCGTTGTCGTTGTCACTCATGTTGCCGTAGTCGCGGCGCGAGCCGACGAAATCGAGGCTGTC
>CAHJWV010000095.1 GCA_903643055.1 Burkholderiales bacterium
TAGGACGAGTCCGCCACCCGCAGTCGGCAGGGCGCCACACTTGAGGCGGCCGTGCGTCTGGGGGCGTTCAGATAATCGCCTGCCGTCCGGTTGTCGAGCTTTCAAGCCCTGCGCACCTCGACACATCGCACTGCCGGCTTCGTGTAGCCTCGCTCCTCCCCGCCTCTTTATCGACCCTTCCGTCATGCGCATCGAACACATCCGCGCCCGCCTGCGCGCCCATGGCGCCAAGCCCTGCCACGAGCAACGTGTGCTGCGGCTGTGGGCGCAGGCCTTGCCCGCCGACAGCGGCAGGCGGCGGGCTGAAGACTTTCTGCCGCAGCAGCTGCGCGCGATGCTGCCGGCGTTGAGCGCTGAGCTGTCGGGCCTCGCCCGGCTGCGCTCTGAGCACCCGGGCGAAGACGGATCGGCCCGTCTGCTGGTCGAGCTGAACGACGGTCAGACCGTCGAGAGCGTGCTGCTGCCACGCGACGGCCTGTGCGTGTCAACGCAAGTCGGCTGCGCGGTCGGCTGCGTGTTCTGCATGACCGGCAAGAGCGGCCTGCTGCGCCAGGTCGGCAGCGCCGAGATCGTGGCCCAGGTCGCACTCGCCCGCACGAAGCGCGCCGTCAAAAAGGTGGTGTTCATGGGCATGGGCGAGCCGGCACACAACCTCGACAACGTGATGGAAGCGATCGAGCTTCTCGGCACGGCCGGCGCCATCGGCCACAAGAATCTGGTGTTCTCGACCGTCGGCGACCCGCGGGTGTTCGAGCGCCTGCCGCAAGGCCCGGTCAAGCCGGCCTTGGCGCTGTCATTGCATTCCACCCGCGCCGACGTGCGGGCAAAGCTGATGCCGCGCGCACCGTGCATGGACCCGGCCGAGCTGGTGGAGGCCGGCGAGCGCTATGCCCGCGCCACCGGCTACCCAATCCAGTACCAATGGACCTTGCTCGAAGGCATCAACGACAGCCCGGAAGAGCTGGATGGCATCGTCGCTTTGCTTCACGGCAAATACGCGTTGATGAACATGATTCCGTACAACAGCGTTGACGGCCTCGACTTCAAGCGCCCGTCCTGGGAGCGCGCCGCCGAGATCGCCCGCTCGCTGCACCGGCGCGGCATCCTGACCAAGCTGCGCCAGTCGGCCGGGCAGGATGTGGACGGCGGCTGCGGCCAGCTGCGCGCCCGCGAGCTGGCGACCGGCGAGCAACGCATTGCACTGCATCGGCAAAAGCCGGAAGCACCGCTGATCCCTCTAACCGACCATCGTCACTGAACCCGTTGTGGGCGTGGGAGCGTCGGCCAGCGCGCTCGCGGGGCGTCGCTCCGTCATCCTCAAGGTCAGGCACGCGCGGCGCCCACGGCCCGCGACAATGGCCGGCCGCCTGCGCCACGGGCCCTTCAAAAACATACCGGCCGCAGCCCTTGGCCTTTTCGTCCGCTCCCCGAACGCCATGACCATCCCAACGTCATCCGCCGCACCGGCGATCGCAAGCTCAACCAGTGCCGCTCCGCCCCCGCGTTATGACGGCCTCGACACCTTGCGTGCGCTGGCGATCGTGCTGGTCTTCGCTTACCACTACCGCGTGTTCATCAGCGGCGAAGCGACCTTCGGCTGGGCGAGCGACATCGGCTGGGTCGGGGTCGACCTGTTCTTCGTGCTCAGCGGCTACCTGATCGCCAACCCGCTGCTTGCGAGCCTCGCGCGCGGCAAGTCGCTGTCATGGAAG
Organism: Burkholderiales bacterium; assembly: GCA_903643055.1. Next base: position 1,713 of record CAHJWV010000095.1, read on the forward strand.
CACTTCTATGCGCGCCGCGCGCTGCGCACCTTGCCGAATTACGGGGTCGTGCTGGCGCTGTACTTCCTGTTCCCGCTCGTGATGGGCGGGCGCACGCCACCGCCGCTGTGGCGCTTTCTGAGCTTCACGCAAAACATCGGCCTGCAGCCGGGCACGGCGTTCTCGCATGCCTGGTCGCTGTGCATCGAGGAGCAGTTCTATCTGCTGCTGCCGATCGCGTTATCGATCGCCGCGCGCTTGCGCGGGTCGATCGCGTGGGCCTGGGCGGCGCTGGCGCTCGGCGTGATCGGCGCCATCGCATGGCGCAGCTGGCTGTGGGTGTCGTATGGGCGCGAAGCGAGCGGCACGATCGAGGGCTACTACCCTCACATCTATTACGCGACGCTGTGCCGCTTCGATGAATTTCTGCCCGGTGTGGCGCTGGCGCTGTTGAAGAACTTTCACCCGCGCACCTGGGCCGCACTGATGGCGCGAGGCTGCGCCGTGCAGGCAGGGGGCTTGGCGATGACCGGCCTGACGCTGTGGCTCGCGCTGCGCTTCTATGTCATGGACGGCTACGGCTATGGCTACTTCATGACCGGCTTTGGCTACTCGCTGATCGCCACGTCGTTCGCGTTGTTGGTGGCTGCCGCGCTGAGCCCGCACACCGCGCTCAACCGCCTGCGCCTGCCGGGCGCAGCCCCGCTGGCGGCGTGGTCATATGCGATCTATCTGACACACAAACCGCTGGCGATGATCATCGCCCGGCTGCTGGCGCCGCACGCGTTGCCGCCAAGCGTGCTGCCGCTCGTGATCATCATCGCCAGCCTGCTCGGCGGCTGGCTGCTGTACCGCCTGG
>CAHJWV010000096.1 GCA_903643055.1 Burkholderiales bacterium
GCCGGTGCTGTCGGTCGTGACCAACATCGATGCCGACCACATGGACACCTACGGCCATGACCTGACGCGGTTAAAGGGCGCGTTTGTCGAGTTCCTGCACCGCATGCCTTTCTATGGCGCGGCGATCCTGTGCGGCGACGACCCCGGCGTGCGCTCGATCATCCCGATGGTCTCGCGCCCGATCATCACTTACGGCTTTGGCGCCGATGCGCAAGTGCGCGCGGTCGACGTGCAGGCGCTCGAAGGCGGCCAGATGCGCTTCGTCGCACAGCGGCACAACGGCACGGTGATGCCCGATCTGGAGATCACGCTGAACCTGCCTGGCGAACATAACGTTCTGAATGCGCTGGCTGCGATTGCAGTGGCCACCGAGCTGGAACTGGCCGACGCGCCGGTGGTCAAGGCCCTGGGCGAGTTTCACGGCGTGGACCGGCGCTTCCAGCGTTATGGCGAAGTGCCGGTGCGTGGCGGCAGCGTGGCAGGTACAGGTTTGGGGACTGGCCCCGGCCGCTTCACCTTGATCGATGACTATGGTCATCACCCGGTCGAGATGGCGGCTGTCATCGCGGCGGCGCGTGGTGCGTTTCCAGGTCGACGGCTCGTGATTGCGTTTCAGCCGCACCGCTTCACCCGTACCCGCGATTGCTTCGAAGACTTCGTCAAGGTGATGGGCACGGCTGACGCGGTGCTGCTGGGCGAGGTCTATGCGGCCGGCGAAGCGCCGATCGTCGCGGCCGACGGTCGCTCGCTGGCGCGTGCGCTGCGGGTGGCGGGCAAGGTCGATCCGATCTTCGTCGACGAGATCTCGCAGATGCCTTCGGCGATCGCCGAGCACGCGCGCGATGGCGATGTCGTGATCTCGATGGGGGCCGGCAGCATCGGCGCGGTGCCGGCGCAAGTCTTGGAGTTATTGAAGGAGAACGCATGAACGCGCAGGCGACGAACGTGATCGATGTGGAGGCACTGGGCAAGGTCGCGGTGCTGCTGGGTGGCCGCTCGGCCGAGCGCGAGATCTCGCTGATGTCGGGCCAGGGCGTGCTGGCCGCGCTGAAGTCGCAAGGCGTCGATGCGCATGCCTTCGATCCTTCGGAAGAAGACATCTCCGAGCTGAAGAAGCAGGGCTTTGCGCGCTGCTTCATCGCGCTGCATGGCCGGCTCGGTGAAGACGGCGCACTGCAGGGCGCGCTGGAGCTGCTGGGCATTCCTTACACCGGGAGTGGCGTGCTGGCCTCGGCGATCGCGATGGACAAGGTCATGACCAAGCGGGTGTGGATTGCCGAAGGCCTGCCGACGCCGCGTTATGTTCGATTGACGCCGCGCCAGCAAGACCGCGCCAGCATCCAGGCGGTGCCCGATCAGCTGGGCCTGCCGCTGATCGTGAAGCCGCCGCGTGAAGGCTCGTCGATCGGCGTCAGCAAGGTGCAGGGCTATTCGGAGATGGACGAGGCGGTGAAGCTGTCGTCCCAATACGACCCCGATGTGCTGTGCGAAGAATTCATCGATGGCGACGAGGTGACCTGCGCGGTGCTGGGCCGGGGCGAAAGCGCGGTCGCGCTGCCGGTGATTCGCATCGCTGCGCCTGAAGGCTCGTACGACTATCAGAACAAGTACTTCACCGATGACGTGAAGTACCACTGCCCGAGCGGCCTGCCCGAAGCCGAGGAGCGCGAGGTTCAGCGCATCGTCGTCGAGGCGTATCGCGCGCTGGGTTGCCGTGGCTGGGGCCGCGCCGATCTGATGATCCGCAGAACCGACCGCAAGGCCTTTCTGCTGGAGATGAACACCTCGCCCGGCATGACGTCGCATTCGCTGGTGCCGATGTCGGCCAAGGCCTCGGGCCTGAGCTACGAGCAGCTGTGTGTGCATCTGCTGGCCCACGCGACGCTCGATGCGTCGACCACCGACTGAGGCCATGCGCAACCAGGCCGCACTTCGCCAACCTGCCGGCAGCGCGCTGCCGGTGGATGTGCGCGTGCTCAACACTGCGGCCAGCGTGCTGCTGGTGGCGGCGGGCCTGATGGCGGGTGCGATGGCCTTGATGTGGCTGATTCGCCAGCCGGTGTTCACGATCCGCGCGATCCGTGTCGAAGGCGATGTGTCGCGCAACAGCATGTCGACGATCCGCGCCAATGCCTTGCCGCAATTGGCCGGCAGCTTCTTCACGCTGGACCTCGCGCAGGGGCGGAAGGCTTTCGAGGCCGTGCCGTGGGTGCGGCAGGCGGTGGTGCGGCGCATCTGGCCGAACCGATTGGCGGTTCGCCTGGAAGAGCACCGCGCCGCGGCCTTGTGGGCGATGAAGGACGGTGACGATCAACTGGTCAACACCGAAGGCGAAGTCTTCCAGGTCAACCTCGGTGATGTGGAAGACGAGGAGCTGCCGACGCTGCAGGGGCCGGACGGCACGGCGCCGGTGCTGCTGGGTTTGTACAAGCGGCTGACGCCGGTGTTCGACCGGCTCGAACTGCACATCGAGACGCTGGCGATGAGTGGCCGCGGCTCATTGCGCGCCGAGTTCGACACCGGCGCCGAGATCGAACTCGGCCGCGGCAGCGATGAAGAACTGGTCACGCGCAGCGAACGGTTTGTCGCGACGGTGGGCCAGGTGATCGAGCGATATCAACGGCCGCTGGTCTATGCAGACCTGCGGCACAACGAAGGCTATGCGGTGCGGCTCAAGGGCATCACGACGACGGTGGCGACGCCAGCGCTCGGCAGAAGGAAATAAGAACATGGCCAAAGAGTACAAAGATCTGGTGGTCGGCCTCGACATCGGGACCGCGAAGGTGATGGCGGTGGTGGCCGAGGTGTTGCCCGATGGCGAGCTGCGCGTGGCCGGGCTCGGCATCGCGTCGGCCCATGGCCTGAAGCGAGGCGTCGTGGTCAACATCGACGCGACGGTGCAGAGCATCCAGCAGGCGCTGAAAGAGGCCGAGTTGATGGCCGACTGCAAGATCACGCGCGTCTACACCGGCATCACTGGCAGCCACATCCGCGGGCAAAACAGCACCGGCATGGTCATCGTGCGCGACAAGGAAGTGACGCCGGTCGACGTCAACCGCGTGGTCGAAACCGCGAAGGCGATCAACATCCCGAACGACCAACGCCTGCTGCTGGTCGAGCCGCAGGAGTTTGTGATCGACGGCCACGAAGTCAAGGAGCCGATCGGCATGAGCGGCGGGCGCCTGGAGGTCAAGGTGCACATCGTGACCGGCGCGCAGAGTGCGGCTGAGAACATCATCAAGTGCGTGCGCCGCTGCGGGCTCGAGGTCGACCAGCTGGTGCTGAACCCGAGCGCGTCGAGCCACGCGGTGCTGACCGACGACGAGAAGAGCCTCGGCGTGGCGCTGGTCGACATCGGCGCCGGCACCACCGACGTCGCCATCTT
>CAHJWV010000097.1 GCA_903643055.1 Burkholderiales bacterium
CCCCCATCGCCGCCGGATCCCATCGAAGCCATCCTGTTTCGCATGGATCAGCAACGCCTCGCGCAGAAGGACTTGGTGCCTTTCATCGGCTCGCTGTCGAAAGTGTCCGAGGTGCTCAGCCGCAAGCGTCCCTTGAGCCTGTCGATGATCCGTCGACTACACGCAGGGTTAGGCATTCCGGCCGAAGTGCTGATCGGTGAGAGCCAAGAGCTGACCCCTGACCGGACGGTGGACTACACCAAGTTCCCGTTAGCCGAGATGCAGGAGCGTGGCCTCTTCGGGTCGGTCAAGCGGCCGGCTCAGTATCTGAAGGACTACGCTGAGGAGCTGGTCACCGCCTTCTTCCGATGCATGACGGGTCTCGGTGGTCAACCCGTCATGCTTCGCGCCACGCTTCACCAAACTGGCGCTCGCTCGATGGACGAGTACGCGTTCAAGGTGTGGCAGGCCTGCGTTCTCAAGAAGGCTCGCACGCTGACACTGAAGAGCGCCTATCAGAAGGGCGCCATCACCTCAGGGTGGCTTCGCGATCTGACGCGACTGTCGGCCTTCGATTCTGGCCCCCTGCTGGCTCAAGAGTATTTGTCCAACCACGGCATTGCCTTGGTGTTCGAGCGGCACTTTGATAAGACTTACCTAGACGGGGCTGCGATGCTGGACGGTGAAGTTCCGGTCGTTGCGCTGACCCTGCGACATGATCGTGTCGACAACTTCTGGTTTGCATTGCTGCACGAACTTGTCCACGTCCAGAGACACCTCACCTCAGCCGAACCGTGCATCGCTGACAACTTGGACGACAAGACTCGGACGAGCGATCAAGAGCTGGAGGCAGATCGGGAAGCGGGAGAAGCGCTTATTCCGGAATCCGCCTGGGTCAGTGCCGCTGTCAGGATCAGCCATACGACTGAAGACGCCCTCAGTTTGGCGCGACAGCTGCAGGTTCACCCGGCGATCGTTGCCGGGCGCGTGCGCAAGGAAACGGAAAACTGGCGGCTGCTGTCGAACCTGATCAGCTCCGCTGGCAAGGTCTCGGACCTGTTGAATACCCAACTGGTGCGCCAGTAAGAAACGAGGACACGATGAAGCAGTTAGAAATGAAACAAGGGGTCTTACCTGGTCGGAAAGACCCCCTGAGTGGACTCGTTGATAACAACTCATCCGGTTTGGCGACCTAGAGTGTCAATGAGTGCCATCAGGAGCTTAGGCGATCAAGCTCGAAAGACCTTGAAAGGGATGGGACTCAGACCCTGTTGATGAGTTTCGCGAGCATTCGGCCGCAGGCTGCGCAATCACCGGTACGACAACACCAGGCCATGGATCAGCCTCGTCCAGCCGTCGAGCATGACGAACAGCAGCAGCTTGAAGGGCAGCGAGATGGTGGTCGGCGAGATCATCGACATGCCGAGCGCGAGCAGGATGGTGGCGACGATCAGGTCGACGACGACGAAGACGATGTAGATGACGAAGCCGATCTGAAACGCCCGCGTCAGCTCGCTCAAGGTGAAGCTGGGCACGAGCACCATGAAGTCGTCGGCCTCCAGCCGCTCGGCGCGGGCCTTGGGCCAGATGCTGGTGGCGGACTTCAGGAAGAACTGACGCTCACGTTCGTGGGTATGCTTTTGCAGGAACTCCTTCAGCGGCACCTTGGCGGCATCAATGACGGTCATGATGTCGTTCAGGCCTTCGCCCTTGGCGCCGAAGGTGCGGCCCCGCATCGCATCTGACACATCCATGCCGACTGGCGCCATGATGTAGATCGACAGGATGATGGCCAGGCCGTTCAGCACCATGTTCGGCGGCGTTTGCTGCAGGCCGAGCGCGGTGCGTAGCAGGCCGAAGACGATGACGAGCTTGGTGTAGCTCGTGACCATCAGCGCGACAAACGGTGCAATGCCGAAGGCGACGATGAGCGCGATCAGCGTGATCGGCTCGGGCATGCCACCGTTCATCGCAGGCTCCGTGAGGCGTGGCGTTGCGGGCCGGCCATGGCGGTCAGATCTCGCTCGGCGCGAACTCGGACACGCGCACGCCCAGCCGGTCACCCACCGCCACCAGGTAGCCTTTGCCGAGCACATTGCCATGCGCCAGGATGCGCACCGGGCTGCGATTCAAAGGCTGGGGCAGGTCGAACACATGGCCGCCGCGGATGCTGCGCAACTCGCCGAGCGAGACCTCCAGATCACCGACCTCGAAGCGCAGCGTGACTTCCAGCGCATCGAGCCGGTCGATCGGCAAGGCCGCCACGTCGCCATGTTCAGCCGGTGCAGTGTGGGGGTGAGGGTCTCGGTTCATGGCGATGTCCTTGGTTTGCTGAACGGTGATGCGGCTGCCCTCGGCCAGCGCGACGAGGCGGCGGCCTTGCCTGCCCCCCAGCTCGGCGGTGACGAGCACGCCAGCGCCCGCCGAGCCCCATTCCTCGATGCTGACGATGTCACCGGAGCGGATGCCGCTGACTTCATGCAGGCGGATCTGGGTACTGCCGAGCACGAAGCGCACGGGCAGGCGCAATGCGGCCATCCACGGCGCCAGGGCGATGGATGGTGTGTTGAGCGGCGGTGCATCCATGAACGGCACGGCCAGCAGCAAGGCATTCAACGCTGCGCCCTCAACGAACTGCAGGCAGCCGCGCGCGCCCGAGTGCAGGGCTGAGGTGCCGGCTGCCGATGGGAGGAGCATGAACGCCGCCGCCTGTTCAGCGTCGAAGTGGAAGGCCGGCGCATCGGCTTCGGGCGGTGACCATTCGAAGCTCAGTCGCAGCGTGCGCATCAGCGACTCGACCAGCGCATGGGTGGCGTCGGCCAGCAGCACATAGCGCAGCTCGCGTGGCAGCTGGTCGAAGCGGCGCTCCTGGAACAGCGCGGCCTGGGCCGGCCCATCGAGGCCCAGCCAGCCGACATGCGGCCCGAGCTTGAACCGGTAAGCGCTGCACACGGGCAGCGCCTCAGTGTGCTGCCAATGCACGCGGTAAGTCGCCGCGGCTGCGTGGGGGGCATCAGCGCCAGCGAGCTTGCTCAGGTCGAAAGTGAAGCCTGAAGGCCGTGAATCGTAGAGGCGGTTGTGGGCCAAGGCGCTGGCCGCTTCCAGGCGCGGCAGTGCGGCTGATTCACTCAGCTCGCGCAACTCCATGCGCTCAGGCAAGGCGCCAGGCACCGGGGTCGATGACGCACGCACAACGCCGGCCGAGCCGCGCGCTGGCACCGGCTCATCCATCACATCGTGTCGCCG
>CAHJWV010000098.1 GCA_903643055.1 Burkholderiales bacterium
CGTGAGCAAGACCCACCTAAAATTGAAGGCGCTGCGGCCTCCTGCTGCGGCGCCTTCTTCAGGGAACCTCATCACATGGCTCGTCAAGCCTCCATGCCTGCCCGCTTACGCACACGCATTCCATTCAGCCCCCGATTCAGCCTCCTGGCAGGCGCTTTGTTATTGAGCGCCTGCGCTTCGCAAACACCGCACGTGGTGACCCAAGAATCGGCCCAGCCCAGCGAGGCCCAACGCAAGGCGCAAACCGCCGTGACAGCCGCTGCGCCTGCAGCTCCCACGCTCAAGCGCAAGATCGCCCTCGGCCGCATCAGCAACGAAACCAGCTACGGCCAATCGTTGTTGCGTGACCGGCAAGACGACCCGCTCGGCAAACAAGTCACCGACCTGCTGAGCAAGGCGCTGACCGAGTCCGGCGCTTACCTCGTGTTTGAGCGGCCTGACATCGGTCGCCTGAAAGACGAAAGCGCGCTCACCGGCACCGCATTGAATCTCGTCGGGGTCGATGCATTGCTGATCGGCTCGCTGTCGGAATTCGGCCGCAAGACGGTGGGTGAAACCAGCTTCCTGTCGAACAGCAAGAAGCAGGTGGCCTTTGCGAAGGTGGATCTGCGCGTGGTGGACGTCAACACCGGCCATGTGTTCTTCGCGACCTCCGGCGCCGGCGAGTCGTCGACCGAGTCGGCTTCGGTGCTCGGCTTCGGTTCGCAAGCCAGCTATGACGGCACCTTGAACGATTCGGCCATCCGCCAGGCGATCTCGGAAGCCGTCAACCGACTGTCCAACGAAATGGCACGCCGGCCTTGGCAGACCTACATCCTGTCGAACGACCAGGGCCGCATCTTCCTGGCCGGCGGCAAGTCGCAGGGCATCCGGCCCGGCATGACCTTCACCGTGCAGACCACCGGTGAAAAGGTGAAGTCGCCGCAGACCGGTTTCGACATCACCTTGCCAGGCAAGAAAGTCGCCGAACTGCGGGTCGATTCGAACTTCGGCGATGCCGAAGTCAACGAAGGCTCGGTGGCCAGCCTCGTCAGCGGCTCGCTGCAAGGCTTCAAGAATGAACAGCTCGTCGTGCGAGTGAAGGAGGGCGTGTGATGAAGATGAACTCCATCGTGCTGGCCGCCGCCCTGTTCGGCCTGAGCGGCGGCTGCGCCATCCAGTTCCCGACCGAAAAGCACAGCGTGGCCGATTTGCGGCCTGCCATCACGTTCAAGACCGAAGCGCGTGACCCGGCCACGCTGGACGCCCGCGTGACGGTCGATGGGCTGGACGCCGGCCGCCTGGGCGACTTCATCGAAGGCCAGGGTGCCCTGCGTGTGCTCAGCGGCAATCACGTCGTGCAAGTCATCAAGGGCGGCGCCGCGGTGCTGAACGAACGGGTCTACCTCGGTGACGGCGTGACGCGCGCTTTCCTGATCGGCTGAGGGGCGCGTCTTGAAGACTCTGTGTTTGTTGGCGGCAGCCGCCGCCCTGGCCGGCTGTGCCCATCAGGACACCGGCCTTTACCAATGGGGCTCGTACGACGAGCTGTTGTCCCAGTCGTATGAATCGCCAAAGAAAGTGGGCGCCTTGCGCAAGGACCTCGAGCAGAACATCGGCCAGATCGAAAAGCGCAACCGCAAGGTGCCGCCGGGTGAATACGCCGAGCTGGGCACGCTGTACCTGCAGGCCAATGACCCCGGCCGGGCCGTGGCGTACTACAGCAAGGAGCGTGATGCCTGGCCTGAAAGCAAAGGCCTGATGGATTCATTGATCCAGACCATCGAGCGCCGCCAGCAAGGCCGGGCTCAGCAGAGCTCGGAACCCGCGAAAGCGCAGGCCCGGCCATGAGCCGCATCACGAGAATCTGTGTGCTGGCCGCGATGGCCCTGCTGCTGGCGGGCTGTATCACCCTGCCGCCACCGCCACCCCCGGGCCCCACCGCCTTCGAGATCGCAGCACCTCGCTCGATCCTCGTGGTGCCTGCCGTCAACCGCAGCCTGGACGTCAGCGCGCCGAACCAGCTGCTGCCCAGCCTGACGGTGCCATTGGCCGAGAAGGGCTACTACGTGTTCCCCGTCAACACGGTCAAGGTGGTGCTGGAGCAGGAAGGCTTTTATGAGCCCGAGCAGGTGCAGCGGCAACCACCGGCCGACCTGGCCAAGCTGTTTGGTGCCGATGCCGTGCTGTACGTGACGATCAATCGCTGGGACGCGAAATACATCGTGCTGTCGACCACCGTGACCGTGGCCCTCGACTACCGCATGGTGGCCAGAGATGGCACCGAGATCTGGTCATCCAGCCAGAAGATCCAGTACACGCCAGGTGAAAATGGCAGCGACTTTCTTTCCAAGGCCATCAGTGGCGCCATCAGCGCGGTGATGACACGCGCATCACCGGAGTACCTGCCACTGGTTCGCAAGGCTCATGAACAAGCGCTGATGACAGGCCCTGATGCGATCCCCGACGGGCCCTACCTGCTTTCACCGAAAGGCGTGCCGCTGTCCAGGGAGGAGGCCCGCATGAGAGACATCAAGAAACGCATGGAGAAAAACGGTGGGCATTGATCGGGCGCGTTCTACCGCGTGGCGCGCCGGCCCACGCGCCGCAAATCAGGCGCCGTGCAAGCCCGCCAGCAAGGCCGCGTTGCCGCCTGCAGCCGCGGTATTGATCGTCACCACCTGCTCGGCGCAAAAGCGATAGAGGTAATGCGGCCCGCCGGCTTTCGGGCCGGTGCCGCTCAGGCCTTCGCCGCCGAAAGGCTGTACGCCGACCACCGCGCCGATCATGTTGCGGTTGACGTAGACGTTGCCGATGCGCGCCGCTTGCGCCAGGCGCAGGGCGCGGCTGTCG
>CAHJWV010000099.1 GCA_903643055.1 Burkholderiales bacterium
GCACCTCACCATGAAACCGCCATCTTCTTCGCCCGCATCGGCTTCGCCCGATTCCAGCTTCCATGCGTCTCACGTTCCCGGCACATGGAAAGCCACTTCACCGTCGCGTTATTTTGATGACCCCATTCCGCCGCGGCGTGCGCCCACCGGGCCGCGCCGCACACCGCAATTGCAAGCGCTGACCTCCGATTCTCATGACTGGCTGTCGCGCCTGCCGCCGCGCTATCAGCCGCTGACGACGGCGCGCTGCCATCCGCACATCATCAACATGCTGGCAGGCCTTTGGGCGAATCGCATCAGCGTGCCCCCTTATCTGCAAGAGTTGATGCTGAGCGGGCGGCCGGGACGCGAAGGCTTCAGCTTCGAAGTGCTCATCGAGTTGGCCGATCTGCAGTCGTTGATGGAAACCCTGCTAACCGGCAAGCAGCCCTGACGCATTAGCTGAGCGCTTGCCGAATTGGCGGCCGAAGGTTGGGAAGCCTTCGGCCGCTTTACGTTCAGCAATCTGCTGTTTACCAAAAGTCACTCGATGCCTGTGAACGGATCGGCGCGCTGATCCGTTGTCTGCTCAGGTGGCCGCCATATCGGACGGTTGCCTTGAGCAGGAGAACACAGCATGTTCAATCGAAAAACATTCAGCGCCGTATTGCTTGCAGTCGGTGCCTTGTGCACGGGGGCCGCGCATGCCGGCCATGTGAACTGGTCGATCGGCATCAACCTGCCACCGGTCGGTGCGGTGGTGTCCAGTGCGCCGGTCTATGTGGAGCCGCAGCCTTACTACGTGCCGTCACCTCCTGTCTATGTGGAACGCGAACCGGTTTACGTGCAGCGTGCGCCGGTGGTGGTTTATGAGCCGGTGCCCGTGGTCTATCGGCCAGCGCCGCGCCGCTATTGCCCTCCGGCTGTGCATGGTGCCTGGGTTGCGCCTGATTCTGAATGGCATCGCCGTCACGGCGAATGGCGCGATGTGCGCTATGGCCGACGGGATGAGGGCTATCGCGAAGAGCGCAATCCTTATCGTCGCTGATCGCTTGCCGCAGAGATGAATGCGGCGAGATACGCAGTTAGGCATGCAGCGGGAACGGTAGCGCCGCGGCCCAAGCTGGTCATCGTGTCGGTCTTGATGGTGTCGCCGCCGACGAGTTGCATGGGGGTCAGCCCTGCGGCAGCAAGCTGCTGGACGAGCGCTCCCGCCTCAAAATTCGCCAGCGTAGTGACGAACACATCGACGTCGGCGGTTTTCAATTGCGGCACCAGCTTCGAGAAGTCGGTGATCTTGGCATCGAGCGATGGGCGCAGTACGACCGCACGGCCCACTTCTTGATCTGCGCGGCGGCCCAGTCGGCCCGGCCCTTGCCATAAGGCGTGCCGTCATCTGCAACTGCGTACTTGTTGCCGTTCAGGTGCTCGATCGCACAGCGCCAGCGCGTTCGACTGCAGGTCATCGTTGGCGACCAAACGAAGCGTGGTGGGCAGATTCAGTTGCGTGAATTCGGGCTTGGTCGAGATGGCCAGTTCCGGAATGTCGGCAGCCGCATCAACGGGCGCGGCGGCAATGCTGTCACCCGGGTTGAAGTGGCCGACGACCGCGACGATACCGGCATCGACCAAGATCTACGCGCCTTCTTTCCATCTTCGGCATGCGCCTTGTCGTTGACCGCCACGACTTCCAACTGCACCCGGTGGCCACTGATCTTGAAGCCGTCGACGTTCAATTCATTGGCGCCAACTGCACGCCATTCTTCATGTCGTTCTTCATGTCGTTTCCCATCGCGCCGGATTGCCCGTTGAGTAGCTGCGCCACACCGATTTTCACCGTCTCGGGAATGCGATCACAGCCTGCCAATATCAATGCCACGGCGATGGACGCGAAGGTCAACACGGAACGGGTTCAAACCGGAAGGAAAGGGAAGTGAAGAAAATGAATGTGGATGGCGCAAGCCGGTGCTGAAGCCATCGAGCCGGGAGGGGGCGCAGTGAAGATCACAACGAGGGCTATAGTCTTTGGCCGATGCCATCCCTGGAGACCTGCATGTTGGCCCGTTCACTCTCCCAGCCTCTGCGCGTGATCCCTTGCCTGCTTGCTGCGGCAGGCTTGTGGGGCTGCAGTTCGACGCCGCCATCGAACCCTGCGGCGCATCAGGTCGGCTTTTCTTTTCCGAGCACTGCAGTCAGTGGCCCAGAGGTGAGGCCAGCGCCTGCTCCCGTCACGGCGCCGACGGCAGCGGTACCTGCCGTCTACGGCGCTGAAGTGGCCTCGCGTTTCCCGGACCCTCCGGTGAGCTATCGAACCCCGGCGTTCCAGGGCGCACGAGACGCGTTCACCAGCAATGCCGAGCTGCAGGGCTATGTGCGCGCACTGGCGCGTGACGGCTTGCCGCTTGTGCTGCTGGTGCCGGCCGGCATGTCGCAAGGCGGCGTGACGCTTGAAGCCTTGCTCTTCACGCGTAACCCCGATGCCTCGCCCGCCGGCTTGCTGCGCAGTGGCCGGCCCACGGTGTTGCTGATGGGCCAGCAGCACGGTGACGAGCCCGCAGGCGCAGAGGCTTTGCTGGTGCTTGCGCAAGAGCTGGCGCACGGCAGCCTGCAGATCCTGCTCGACCGCATCAACGTCTTGATCCTGCCGCGTGCCAATCCCGACGGTGCCCAGACCGGTCAGCGAACGACGGCCAACGGCATCGATGCCAACCGCGATCACCTGCTGCTGCAAACGCCCGAAGCACAGGCGCTGGCGACCTTGGTTCGCGAGTACCAGCCGGTGGTGGTGGTCGATGCCCACGAATATTCGCCCACCGGCGTCTTGTTGCAGCAGTTCGGCATGGTGCAGCGCTACGACGCCTTGCTTCAGTATGCGATGACACCCAACCTGCCGCCGTTCTTCACCAAGGCGTCAGAAGAATGGTTCCGCCAACCGCTGCTGGCGCGGCTGAAGGAAACGGGCTTGACCCAGGACTGGTACTACACGGCCGCCAGCGACAACGCCGACAAGGCCGATAAAAAGCTGGCGATGGGCAGCACGCAAGCCGACACCGGCCGCAACGTGAACGGCCTGAAGAACGCAGTCAGCTTCCTGATCGAAACCCGCGGTACGGGCCTGGGGCACTTGCACCTGAAGCGCCGCGTGTACACGCACGTGACGGCGATGACCAGCATCCTGAAAAGCGCGGCCGATCGCGCGGCCGATCTGGTCAAGCTCAAGCAGTATGTGGATGCGGACGTC
>CAHJWV010000100.1 GCA_903643055.1 Burkholderiales bacterium
ATATTGAAGCGCGGATTGCGCAGCCTCCAATGCGCGCTGTTTATCTCGCGTATTTCCTGCTATTCGTTCTTGCAAGCCGACACTTCTGAACATAGCCAACGCGAGCATGGTCAAGACGACCAGAAAAATCAGGCCGGTAATCAGGATGAAGCCACGATGCTGCTGAGACGCAAATGAAGGATGACGCACGAATTTCATTTTTTTCTCTTCATTTCCGATTCATGATATTTACGATTTGAACCCAGTCAATGGTCGCAGGCTGCCCTGCCGATGACGCATAGGGGTTCACAAACGAAATTGTGATTTTTGCAGTTTTCACATTGGACCAATTCTTTCCAGTCGCAACAGCCGATGCCGTCAAATAACGGTCAATGCTGCCTTCAACACTGGTATCGGTTCCAAACAAAATCTTGAGATTGCTGACATTGCCAATCAAAGGCGTTGCCGTTGTGGAACTGCCAACACCTAAATTGCATTTCAATTCTTTGGTCGTGGTATCAACGTAAAGCGTATTGACGATTGAACTGTTGGCGCCTGAAGTATTGGTTTGCCCCAGACAATTCGTCAGCCCGTCTCCACTTGCAGAGACATAGCGGGTGCTCAGCGTATCCGTGGCACCCGTAGCGCCGGTGGTGCCAAAGATTCCCTGCCCAGGGAATAAAAAATTCAAATCCGCGGGCAGCAAATCCACAGCTACATTGTTGAGCGGGTCCGGAAAATAACCCGATGATTGAATTGCATTGGTCAGAATGGTGAGCGCCAACCGCTCATTGTCTTGCAGCTGGGCCAGGCCGTCCTGATTCGTCAACGCCTGCTTTAAATTGATAAATACTGCTGTAAATCCCATAAGCAAGAACAAGGCAATGGTCATGGAAACCATCAACTCGATCAAGCTAAAGCCGGTGTTTTTATATCGATGCTTTATCATCATGTCAGGGCTCCACATAAAGCGTATAGCTCTGCGTCGATGTTTGGACAGACGACCCTTTGGCTGTCGATTTATTGATAGCCACATATTTTTCAGCCCAGCTGAGATTGATGTTGCAACTGACGGGCAAGGTGCTTACCGTGGAACAATTGATGGTGGACGTATAGCTCGGGAATTTCTTATTGAGTGCCGAACCCCATTGCTTCAAATCATAGGAAGCCACTTGTGCCGATGTGCAAACTACCGAGCTGCAATCAGTTGTCCAGCCATTCAGGCCAGAATCGGAAATCACGCCATCACCGCTGATGGTGAGTGAGGCCGGCGCTGTTCCTGCGGCTCCCCAGTAGCCGACATTGCCGTGCATTGCTGCGGCCAAACTGGCTGCCTGCAATGAAACCAATGAGCGAATTCGGGAAACCTGGGTATTTGAAATCGCAGCCGCCTGCATTTTCGACAATCCCAGCAATCCGACGGAGACAACAACGATCGTGACCAGCACCTCGATCATCGAGAAACCAAGGGCCCGGGCTGAATATCTGGTTTTCATGTGCAGGCCCCTGTTCCTACCGTCTGAATGACCTGACGGCCTACAGGATTCAGTTGCACACATCGCGTAGTGGTACTGCTGGCTACTTTGGCTCTCAAGGGCATGGTGACAACCCCGGTGCTGGGCAAGCGGGTTGCAAAGCCATCGCGGTTGAATGACAAGACGGTCAAACTTGAACTGGCGGTAAAGGTATCGCTGCTGCTCCAACCCTTTCTGTAGCGCAATATTTTGTCGCTTCCGTTTACCGCACCAGAATTATCCAAATCGGAGAAAACGACCCAACCCTTGTGCCAATTATTTTCGGCGACGCAGGTCGCCCCATCGGACGAAACGCAAACACTGACGGCCTGACCTCGTTTGATCGCTTCGGATCTGGCAAATTGAACATCGGACACGAATGAGTTCATTTCTCCGGCAATTCGATTCCGATCGAGAAAGCTTTTAAATGACGGAATGCCAATGCTCATCAGAATTCCGAGAATCGCGATGGTGACCATCAATTCGATCAAAGTGAATCCAAGAAATGCGGCAGGGCCACGCCAATGACGCAGCATTTGAGCGCTGCACATTTCATGTCGCAAGGCAAACCAATTCTCCGCATCAGAACCGGCAAAACACGGCTTCCGAGCTTCGGAGACCGACACATCCACTTGGATTGGTCTCGCCATGGGCGTGTGAAATTTTTCATTCATGACGCTATCTATCGGCATCTTGCAATCCGATTTAAGCGGTAGATGCGCATCCCATTGCGGATTTGTTTGCATGACTGATGGAGTGAATGAAAGGACAGCACCTCCATCTTGCGGTTCGAGCTCGGCGTCAAAGCTTCGATCAAACAGGTGTTTGAGGTGCTGTTGTGCCGATTGCGCGCGGCTCTGCCGACAGCGCGTATCGGCCCATGCAAATGACTGGCGCATTAGCACTTTCGAGATGGCGGGAAGCACCCCGTGCCGGCGTCACGTCGCGTGACGGCTCAGCTTGCCAAAGGTCAGAAGAGTTCGGCTTGAGCGGAAGCGGCCTTCATTGGCCGAGGCGCGCGAAACTGAGTCAGATCAAGCTGCACTCGCTCACGATTCAGCCCCCAGCGTGCACAGGCCTTCTTGAACCGCTGAGACAGCAGATCGGCCCACACACCCTCTCCCCTCATGCGGCTACCGAAGCGAGAGTCGTTGTTGCGGCCACCGCGCATGTCGCGCACGCGGGCCATGACTCGCTCAGCCCGATCGGGGAAATGCTGGGCAAGCCATTGCTGGAACAGTGGGTTCACTTCCCACGGCAATCGCAAGGTCACGCTGAATGCCGAGCTGGCACCGGCCGCAGCGGCAGCCTCGACGATGCGTTCGATTTCCGGTTCGTTGATGAACGGGATTACCGGCGACACACTCACACCCACCGGTACGCCAGCCTTCGCAAGCGCTTCGATGGTTTTCAGCCGGCGCTGGGGCGAGGCCGCTCGCGGCTCCATGAGGCGGGACAGCACCGGGTCCAGGGAGGTCACCGACACATATACCGCTGCCAGCTTTTGCGCAGCCATGGGTGCGATCAGATCGAGATCACGTTCGACGCCCGACGATTTGGTGACCAGCGAAAACGGATGCCGGCATTCGGCCATCACTTCGATCAAGGACCGTGTGATTCCCAGCTTGCGCTCGATCGGCTGGTAAGCGTCAGTCGCAGAACCCAAGTAGAGCCACAAAGGCTCGTAGGCGCGGCTGCAAAAGGCTTCACGCAGGCGCTCGGCCGCATTGACTTTCGCGATGATGCGCGACTCGAAATCCAGCCCGGGCGACATGTTCAGGTAGCTGTGCGTTGGTCTCGCGAAGCAGTAAATGCAGCCGTGCTCACAGCCACGGTACGGGTTCACCGACAGGTCGAACACGATGTCGGGTGAATCGTTGCTGGACAGGATCGACTTCGCGCGCTCTTCGATGATGCGGGTCGTTGCTGGAAGGCGCTCTTCAGAGGCCGACTGTTCGAGCGTGCCCCAGCCGTCGTCGAAAGCTTCATGCGCTTGACGCGTAAAGCGATGCTGCAAAGCCCAAGCGCTGCCACGGCCTTTGATGGCCTGGATGGGAATGGCAAACTCAGCAGCACTCGTCATACTGTTAATATATACAGTATTTCGTCTACAGAACGGTGCAGCGCTGATGCTGGGCGATTGGTGCTCACGCTGTGTGCCGCACGAACAGGCGTGCCTACCGGCTTTTTCCACCACGCAGTGGATGAGATGGTTCGGCGCCAACTTGCTGCGTTCGAACTCACGGCCACAGACGGTAGCAAGAACACCGTCACGCGCACTCAATTGCTTGTGGCGGGAAGACTCGAAGCTGGCATCTCCTCATTGCACACGCGATCGGTTGAAATACGCAGGCTGA